>NZ_JBNGCU010000063.1:0-10871 GCF_049974945.1 Methanocrinis sp.
CGAAGGACCTCTGCTACGTCTGGCCCGATCCGGAAGATCCGAAGAAGAAGGAGGAAGAGGAAGAGAGTACCAGTTGAAGTTTTAGGCGAGTCCTGGCTTGTAGCTGGAATTTCTATAATGAGGGTATCCAAAACTAATTTTTTATGGCATCGGCATTCTAACCGGAAAAAAGAGGAGATTTCGAGAAATAGCCGATCGATTCTGCCGTTTTTTAATTATGGTTTTTTTACCTCATATTATATGCTTAACAATAGATATTGCTTTGAACACGGTCAGGCGAGGGTTCTCCCTTGGATTAGCGAAAATGATTTATATGCTTCATATCCTAAGTAATCCGGAGGTCAGGGTGCTTTCGTCACAAAAAAGCGATAGCATCAGATGGTCTGAATTAAGGAGATGAGTGGCTGATGTCGAACTATTTCAGTGGATGGATGACAAACACTACAACAGCTTCGAGCCTCTTGAGGCGAGATCTCATTGATTTGGCCCTGCTCATCTCAGCAATCTTATTTGTATTTGTGCTCTCAGCTCAGGGCCAGTGCTTCGATTTTGAGAATGGAGAGCTGGGAGATGGATGGATAGATTGCACTACAGGCGAGCTTTCATGGGTCATCGGTTAAGGAGTTTAAGCTACACAATCTCGCCATTTTCACACGAATTATGCGTTACCTAGATGTGATCCGATTTCAAGACTGACTTGCTGTAGCCTCTTTGACCGAGCCAATCTCACCGAACTTGCTACTGAGATCGCTGCCTCATTGCGATTCTTCTCTTAACCGATGACCAATGGGCGAGCTTTGCGATGTAAATTGTGAATGGGAGGTCGATGGCCACCAGGGGTACGATAGCGGCGGATCTTTGAGGTCGGGTAAGAACTTCACAGCAGGTACGAGCAAAATATGTAGAGAAGTAATAGTTGAGGACGGCCCAACTAATGTCAGCTTCTGGTGGAAGCTGTCGACAGATCGCGGCCATTTGATATTTTACGTCGATGGAAAATACAAAACGGATATAAAGGAAATCGACCAAAATTATGACAAATGGAAAAATTATACGTGTCCTCTAAGTACTGGAACTCATAAACTTGAGTGGTCTTTTTCCAAAACGAGTGCCGAGTCTGAATCTCAATTCGGGTGGATCGACGACCTGCATATCGGCCCTTGCGAAGAATTTCCAGAGGTAGTAATCCACTCGCCCAATGATACAGCCACCTATTATGTGGGGGACAGGGTGGGCTTCAATTATACACCGATCTACGATAACGAACTCGATTACTGCACCCTCATGATAGGAGATGAGGAGACAGATCAAAAAAATGAGAGCCCGATCAATGGCACCAAATACACCCTTCAATACCGATTCAATGACACCGGGAGTTACAACTGGAGCATCGTCTGCTACAATAGCACCTCCAAATGGAAACGCTGGCAGTCGGCTAATAGGACGATATCGATAATGGACCCACCTCCGACGGTGGAGCTCTCCTCTCCCGGACCTCGACAGGGCTATGAAGGGATGAATATGAGTCTGACCTACACCCCCTCAGACAACAAACTCAAAAACTGTACTCTGTATATCAATGGGACTGTGGACGACGTTAATTGCACGCCTGAGAATGGGACCGCTAATACCTTCAGCTACCACTGCGATAAGTCCGGCAATTACACCGCACACGTAGAATGCTGCGACGATTCCAATAATTGCGTCAGATCCCCCCAGAGCTGGAATATCACGATTCTGAAGAACCAGCCTCCAATCGTCGATCTAGAATATCCAGAGGACAATTATACCTCCCATAACAAAACGGTCCATTTCGTGTACACCCAGGACGACCCGGACGGCGAGGAGTTCGAAAACTGCACCCTCTCAATCTTCATCAACGAAAGCTCGATAAAGGAGATGGTGAACGAGAGCCCGAGGAAGGGGGTGGCAGACGCCTCCTTCAACTGGACCTTCGACAGACCCGGCAATTACAGCTGGACGGTCATCTGCTATGACAAAGAGGGCGCACCAAACGATCCTCAGCTGCACCATATAACCATCCAGAAAGACGAGCCTCTCACCGTAACCGCCAGAGTCGTAGATGGGGGCGAACATTACGTGAACCAGACCATACAGTTCGAATACACGCCAACGGACGATCTCGGTCTGAAAAGGTGCGTACTCTACCTTTACGCAGATGGCCTCCCCTACGGTAACCGTTCACATGAGAGTCCGGAAAACAATATCACCCAAACGTTCAACTGCAGTTTCCCACAGAATAGAACCTACAGTTGGAGCATAACCTGCTGGGACATCGGCCAAAACAAGAACAATTCCACCGGGAACGTCTCGATCACCAGACCCGATAACGTATGCGTATACGAAAACGGCACCAGCCTGTGTGAGGCTGGAGCGTTCGATGTGGATTATGAAAACATCGGCGATGCGATCAGGGATCTTCTGCCGGGAGGTAACATTACGGTGATGGAGGGGAATTATACTGAGGATCTGGTGATAGATAAGCCACTTACTTTGAAGGGGAATGACGATGTTAGGCCCACAATATATGGAGATGTTGAACCCATTATCATCAAATCCGGTGATGTAACAATAAGCGGATTTATACTTGATGGGAGAAATGTGTCACATAATATCTGTGTATATAATGACGTGAATATAATAAATATAACAAATAATTCTATATTAAATGGCAAAGACGAGGGGATATATTTACATGGGAAAACAGCACATAGCGTAAAGAATGTTAACATTTCATATAATAATATACAGGTTTTCAAAATTTCTGGCGTCATTGGAATTAACTTGACTAATTGCACAAATGTATTCATTTGTGAAAATACAATTGGATGCAATGTTACAACTTCATATGGCATCGCCCGTAAAAATTGCCAAAATGTTAAATGGTTTGATAATAAGAATGATATATTTTGTTCCTATAAGGTACGCCCCACCGAGATATCTTAGCACATATAAGTACAAAGTATAAAGTATCATACAAGGAGGATGCAAAGTGCTCAAGGCATACAAAATAATGGGCATAGTAGCAATATTATTAGTATTAATAAGTGTTATAACTGCGACGAAAGAGTATTATCCTTTTAGCGCTAAAAATCGTCATTTATATATGAATATATCCACAGACGTATATGGTAATAATAGTTTACATGGGGATGATTCAGTTAAAGTCAACTATTCCATGTGCAATCCAGATACTAGCGTTTTCAATATAGTTGGTGAAATTAAAATACCGTGCTGCTTCAGTGATATATCTGACATAAATATATCGAGAGGATATACTTTTGATAAAAACTTGAATAAATTTATCTATAGTTGTGATTTAAATAAAAACGACTACGCAAATTGTAGCTATATCGCAACGATCTCATGTAATGCTCTTGATACTCTTGGAGAGCCGCCAGTATGTACAAAAAATCATTCGTTAAATACTACTACAATTGATTTTCGTTATTGGAGGTGGGATTATAAAGGATGGCATGGACAATTAAATATAACACATGACTCTACTTTAATAATAGTAAATGCGGATCCTGAATTACATACTACAAATGTGTCGATAGAAGAATCTATGTTGTATCTACCGCCAAAATCACAGAATCAAGATACATTGATCGCTATCAAGAGAACGAATGAACCATTTAATGTAACACTTTGCATTAATGCATCGGACAGGGAAAACGAAAATTTAACTTACATCTGGCGATATGAGGATGTCACTGACGAATCCGAAGATCGTAATATTACTGAACTCAGGATAAATGCGTCGAATTATATATAATCTAAATGACCATTTGAAATTCGAGAGAAAATGCGCATTTTACGTTTCGGTGGAAGATCCCAGAGGTGGCGTTGTAAATAAGACTCATGTAAAAATATTACTAGGTAACAAGAATTATTCATATATTTATCTTCCCTCTAGCCACCCGACTGTGCCGATATTCTTTTACATGGCGATTATACTAATTCTATGTGTAATCGGCATTATCAGAGAATACTTACATAATATATATGAAAAATATGTGGCGAGACCATTAGATCACTCAAATTCCACTTATATCGATGAATTTATTTTGTTAATACTTATTTTAGTGATTACTGCTATCTATCTCCTGACTTATTTTTATGGTTATGACTACATATCTTCATTTTATAAATCCGACGAACTTATGGTGTACCTTGAATCTCTGAGCCTTTTTGAGATCTACGTATACCTGGTCGTCTTCTTCGTTGTCGTATACTTCACAGAAGCGTGCTTCGGGCAGGAATTGACCTCCAGCTCGAAGAGGACCAGGACCGGACTGCTATCGAACATAAGCAACTCGATTAAGCTTGTAACGGTATCGAAGTTGTGGATCATAAACTCGATCTTCATGCTCGTCGTTCTGCTATCCCTGGACGCTGTAATCCTGAAAATAAACAGCCTCGATGCTTTCGATACTCAAAGCTGGCTGGCGAACTACTACGGCAAGATGGCCGAGATCTTCGCCACCATTCTTGCGATAATCGCCGCATTTTATACGGCAATACCCCGGAATGTGATCAGCGCCAGGCGGGGGCGGGACGGCAAAGAGGACAAATACCACTACGTACACACCAAGATCCTCCAATATTTCCTCGTGCTGTACGGGGTGATCGTCGCCCTCTCCATCTGGGGATTCTCAGCAGGCATAACAGTAGATTTCCCTCCCCTTGTAGAACTAAACTGGGAAAATTTCTTTAATTTAGTTTCAATAGGTGTATTCGAGACGACCCTGCTTTTGGTCCCACCCGCCATAATCTGCCTCTACGAGCTACTCAGATCTATACTCTTCACAGGAAACGTCAAGCTCAAGAGCAAACCCGCCGGTGCCAAGATCTTCGTGGACGAACGCGACACCCGCCTGGTTACGCCAAACGGGCTGATGCTGCCAAGAGGCCTCCACAAGATTACCATCAAGAAAAAGGGGTATAAAGACTACGAGGTGCTGGGAGAAGGAAAAGACGGTGAGGTCTGTATCAACGCCGGAACAGAGCAGGAATATGAATGCGAACTTAAAGGATTTGGCCTCTTCCATCCGAAATAATGACGACTGAGATGCGAGGGGGGGTCTTGATCGGTTGAGAAGAGGGGAAGACAAGCTCACTTGCCTCCTATCCCCCTTCACCTCTGCCCTTTTTCTAGCCTGGTTTCACCTCCCCGCCCAGCTCCTGACGACGATCAGCTCCCGCGAAACTGCGTCCCGCTCGGCGGATCGGCGGCAGCTGGGACATAGCTCCATCCACGACTCGCCGGAGCTCCTCGCCTGGATCTCCTCGGGTAGCCGATCCCGGATGTAGCTCATCTCCTCTTTGGTGGCGAAGGGCGTTCGGCACCTCCTGCACCGGGCCAGCTGGAAGGTGAGGGCGAAGCTCTCCTCCTCCGGCAGCTCGTCGGAGAGGACGGCCGAGATCGCCCCCGTAGGGCAGACCTCCGCCAGAGACTCGGCTATCCTCGCCTCGAACTCCTCGAAGGCCGTGGGGAACTTTATCGTCCGCTCCGGCCCCGCCTCCGAGATGGTGAGAGCGCAGGATATCTCGGGCCAGAGGTTGGAGCAGGCCCGACAGCCGATGCACTTCTCCTCGTCGACGAGGAGGACGCGCCAGGGTCCCGGGCCAAGGCCTGAATCCCGGCCTGGACCTCGGCCCGGGCCCGGTTCAGCATCTAGATCGGTCACGCCCTCTCCCTCCCCACGGCGGCGGCATAGGATCGGGCGATCCTCGATGCCGTCCTCCTTCTCATCTCCTTCGTCCCATCGTCCCGGTCCCCGAAGATCAGGGCCTCGGTAGGACAGGTGAGGACGCAAGGCGGAACGTCCCATTCGGGGCAGAGGTCGCACTTCTGGACCATGGAGGTGGGGTCGGCCTCCACGGCTCCGAAGGGGCAGGCGAGAAGACAGAGGCCGCAACGGGTGCACTTTGCGGCATCGAAGGCCACCTGGGTCCCCTCCTGGAAGAGCGCCCCGCAGGGACAGACGATGGCACATGGGGCGACCTCGCAGTGGTGACAGGAGACGGGAACCGAGGCTCGGTCCTTCACCGCCTCCACCGATATCCTCGACTCTCCGTGCTCCCTCTCGCACGCCACCTCGCAGGCGTGGCAGAAAATGCACCTTTCTAGATCAACGTAAATCTCCAATCCATCACACCCCCTTCATTTTGCCGATCCGGCAGGCTGCGACTTTGAACTCCGGTATCCTAGACTCCGGGTCGATGACGTCACTGGTGAGCCGGTTCGTATCCGGGAAGTGGAAGGGCATGAACAAGACGCCCCTCTCCTGCCGGGTCGTGACTCGGGCCCTCGCCCAGGCCCTGCCCCGCCGGGTGTTCACCTCCACCAGATCTCCATCGATGATGCTCCAACGGTCGGCGTCGTCGGGGTTCACCTCGACGAAGAGCTCCGGAGCCCTTCTCATAAGGGAGAAGCTCCTTCGAGTCATCGAACCAGCGTTATAGTGGAGGGCCACCCTGCCCGTCGTGAGGAGTAGCGGGTAGTCGAGGCTGCTCTCTTCGGCAGGGGGGTGATAGTCGACCGACACGATCCTGGCCCTCCCCGCGGGAGCTGAGAACTCCTCCTGGTGGAGGATGGGAGTTCCGGGATGGTTCGGGCGCGGGCATGGCCAAATGACCCCGCCCCTGGCCTCTGCCCTCTCTCGGCTGATGCCAGCGTAGCTTGGAACGACTCTGCCGATCTCGGCCAGAACTTCTTCGGGGCCTGCATAATCGAATCCGAGGCCCAGTCGCTTCGCCACCTCCAGGATCGTCCAGAGATCGGATCGGGCCTCTCCTGGAGGATCAATGGCCCGAGAAACCCACTGGACACGTCGCTCCGAGCTTGTGAAAGATCCATCCTTCTCAGCCCAGGCCGCCGCCGGGAGGACGAGGTCCGCCATATCGGCGGTATCTGTCATGAAGATCTCCTGGACCACCATGAAGTCCAGGTTCTCAAGCTCTTTTCTCCCTCGAGACGAGCTGGAATCTGAGTTGACCACGTCTTCTCCCATTACGTAGAGGAAGCGCAGATCGCCGTCTCCCGCAGCCACCGGCATCGTCTCGGCGGTCATCCCCATTCCCACGGGAAGGAAGTCAGCGCTCCAGACCTCCTCAAGAAAGTGGACCGCATCGATGTCGTTGACCGACCTTGAACCGGGGTAGAAGTCGGCGAGGACCCCCATGTCGCAGGCCCCCTGGACGTTGTTTTGGCCCCTAAGGGGATAGAGACCTGCACCCGTCCTTCCCAGCTGACCGCAGATCAGGGCGAGATCGGCGCAGGCCGCGACGTTATTTGTGCCGTGAGAGTGCTGGGTGATCCCCATTGAGTAGAGGATCGCCGATTTAGAGGATTGGGCGTAGGCTCTTGCCGCCCCGACTATGGCCCCAGGAGAAACTCCCGTGATCTCGGAGACCGTCTCCGGGGTATACTCCAGAACCTTCTCGGCCAGATCCTCAAAGCCAACGGTCCTCTCATCGATGAACTTGCGGTCCTGAAGCCCCTCTTCGACGATGACGTTCATCATCCCGTTGAGAAGGGCAACGTCGGTCCCAAGGTTGATCTGGAGGTGAACGTCAGCAAGCCACGCCGTGGGGGTGAGTCTGGGGTCGGCGACGATGACATAAGCGCCCCGATCCTTCGCCCTAAGAACCCATCTAGCAACGATTGGGTGGTTCTCGGCGAAGTTCGAGCCGATCACGAAGAGGCATTCGGAGTTTGCCAGGTCGGATATCGGGTTTGTCATGCAAGCGGAGCCGAAAGCCCTGTTAAGGGCCGGAATCGTCGGTGAGTGGCACCTTCTCGCGCAGCTGTCCACGTTCCTCGAGCCGAGCATCCGGGCCATCTTCTGGAAGAGGTAGTTCTCCTCGTTGGTGCACTTGGCCGAGCCCAAAAATCCGAGAGCGTCTGGACTGTGGTCTCTCACCGTCTTTTTAATCTCTTCCGCGACCTCCGCCAGGGCCTCCTCCCAGGATACCCTGACCCAGCCGTTTTCGGTCCTCCGCAGAGGGTGACGAAGCCGGTCGGGGTGGTCTAAGATCTCCAGGGCCGCATTTCCCTTGGAGCAGAGTGCGCCCTCGTTTGTGGGATGATCGAGCATGTACTCGATCCTTCGCCCGTCCTCCTTCAATTTGATATAAAATCCGCAGCCCAAGGCGCAGTAAGGACAGACCGTGGGCACCAAACTTTCGTCGACCATCTGGGCAGTCACCTCACTTCGATCCTTAAAAAGAGGGCGATGAGTCACCCCATCTCACCGGCTCGTGCCGGCGATGACCCCCCTCGCCATCTTCAGGGCGGACTCGGCCCTCTTCGACTCCGAGAAATCCCCCACCTCTTTGTACCCCAGAGCTCCCGTAGGGCAGGCGGCGACGCAGGCCGGAACATCCAGGTCAGGACACCGGTCGCACTTGACGGCGATCCTCGCCTCCTTGTTCCTTCCGATCATGCCGTAGTTGCAGACGGACGCGCAGGTCCAGCAGCCTATGCACGCCTCGGGGTTGTGGGTCACCACCCTGGTGACCTCGTCCTGGCTGAGGGCGCCGGTGGGACAGACCGAGACGCAAGGGGCATCCTCGCAGTGATGGCATACCATGGGAACGGAGATCGCATACTCGGGCACGAACTCGACGTAGACCCTCTTCTTTGGAACCGGCTTCTCGGCCACGGCCCCAAAGAGGCTCTTGGTCGCGGAGTGCTCGACGGCACAGGCGATCTCGCAGGAACGACACCCCAGGCACCTTTCAGGCCTTACCATGATCTCTTTCATCTGATCTCAACTCCTGAAAAGGGGATCGGACCTAGGCCTTCAGCCCGAGCCCCTTCCTCTTCCCATCGATGTGGTCGATCATCAGGCTTGCGGCCTTGAAGGGATCCGGCTCCACGGCGAAGGTGGCGCCGATGACGCCTCCAACCCCCTTGGTGAGGAGGTTGGTCACCTCGGAGCTTCCCAGGACCGGCGGCACCGTCCCCAGAACGGTGTAGACCCCGGAGGCTATGACGTAAGCTCCGATGCTGACAGCCTTCTCGCTCATCCACTCCGGGGCGGCGCCAGCTGCAGGAAGGTCGCTGATGTCGACCCCCAGGTGGTTTGCCAGGGCCGCGGCCAGGACCAGAATTCTGCTGATGTCGACGCAGGATCCCATGTGGAGGACCGGCGGGATGCCGAGGGACTCGCAGACGGCCCGCAGGCCCGATCCAGCCTCCTTTGCCGCCTCGGGCCGGAGGAGGCCGGCCTTGGCGCAGGCGATGGCGTTGCAGCCGGTGGTGACGACCAGAACGTCGTTTTTGATCAGCTCCCGGACGAGGTTGACGTGACCATAGTCGTGCTGGATCTTCGCATTGTTGCAGCCCACGACCGCCCCCACTCCCCTGACGGCTCCGGAAACGATGGCGTCTATGAGGGGCTGGGGCGTTCCGCCCAGGGCTCCCAGAATGGCCTCGGCGCTGAAGCCGACCATGCACGGGCTCTTCTCTTTGGGTATGTTCACCCTGCCAGAGTCCCGGTTCGCGTAGTTCTCGACGGCGGCCTTGACGATCTCCTTCGCCGTCTCCAAGGCCCTCTCCTCGTGGTACTCCATCCGAACCGTTCCGGGGAAGTCAGCCTTGGGGGATGTAGATATGAACTTGGTGTGGTAGCAGCTGGCCAGGTTTCCGAGGGCGGGCATGATGCACTGGACATCTACCACCATCGCCTCGACGGCCCCGGTGATGACCGCCAGCTCCTGCTGGAGGAAGTTTCCTGCCGTCGGAACTCCGTGGCGCATGAGAACCTCGTTACCGGTGCAGCACATGCCAGCGACGCTGATCCCTTTCGCGCCCGTCTTCTTGGCGAGGTCGATCATCTCGGGGTCCTCGGCCGCGGCGACGATCATCTCCGAGAGGATCGGCTCGTGGCCATGGACGATTATGTTCACCTCGTCCGCCTTCAGGACCCCCAGGTTCGACTCGGAGACGACCGGGGTGGGTGTTCCGAAGAGAACGTCCTGGACGTCGGTGGCGATCATGGAGCCCCCCCAGCCGTCGGATATGCTCGTCCTCAGGCCGTGAAGGAGGATGTGAACGGGATCGTTGTCGACTCCGATGTGGGTTCGGTGCATGCACTCGACGATCTCTCGATCAACTCCCCTGGGATCGATCCCGGCGCTCTCCCAGACCTTCTGGCGCTTTGGAGGGGCTCTCCTGGTGAAGGTTATCGGTCCGGTCTGCTTTCCAAACTCTGAGAGAAGTAAGTTGGCCAGCTCAAGGGCAACATCTTCTTTGGTTCGGTCTTCGGTGGAGATGTTGTACTCGCCGGCGAGGGCGTTGAGCTTCACCTCATCTCTGACCTGATAGCTTTTGGCCTTCCCCTCGGCCATCTGCTTGAAGGCCATGACGGCGTCTCTTGCGTGATCGGAGTGGGCTGCAGCCCCGGCGGCGATCATCCGCAGGAGGTTTCGGGCAACGATGATATCCGCGGTGGCCCCGCAGACCCCCCTGTCAGGCCCTTCGCCGAAGGGGTCGATCCTACAGGGACCCATGTTGCAGTTGCGGCAGCAGACTCCGAGCTGGCCGAAGCCGCACTGAGGCTGCTGTTTTTCTAAGCGGTCCCAGGCGGTCTCGATCCCGGCCCGTTCGGCTTCCAGAAGCATCGCCCGGGTGGCAGGATCGATGCTCCTTTCGAATACGTTCTTCGCCATTCAAGTGACCTCACTTACCTTTTGAGATTTAAAGTTGTATGACAGCATCTAGCACTATCCACTATTTAACATTTACCACATTTTTATTTTAGTTTTACAGCTGCATATCTTTCAAATGTGATGTAAGATATTGCGATCGTAGATGTTTAATGTAATTTTTATGTAAT
>NZ_JBNGCU010000064.1:0-10853 GCF_049974945.1 Methanocrinis sp.
GAAGACCTCGAATCGGAGAAGCACCTGATCTCTGGTAAGGACCCGATCTCTGGTTCCAGCCTTGGCGAGCCCAAGAAGACTGATACTGAGGCTGAAATTGATTACAAATATGTGGGCAGCACCACCTCAGACAAGTATCATCGCCCTGACTGTCGCTACGCCGAGAAGATCAAGCCAGAGAACAGAATAACCTTCTCCGACGTTTGGGAGGCGCGGGAGGCGGGTTACTCTCCCTGCAAGGTCTGCAACCCGGAATAGATCTATTGTTTTATCTCACCATTCACCTCATCTCCAGTGGAAATCAGGGGGTTCTCTCAAACCCGAGATCTCCTATCATCACCGAGGCGAGCCCCTTCGAATGCGGCGGGCAGGCGGTCGGGCCCTTTCGGATCTCTTCCTCCGGGTAGCCGAGGTCGGTGAGGACCGCAACGTCCCTCGATAGCCCCCTCTCCTCCATAAGCCGGCAGAGTCCCGGAAGGTCTGTAGAGTCATCGACGAGGAGGAAGACGCACCTTCCCCTCGCGATCTCATCGAGGATCGGCTCAGGATCCATCCTCCTCCCGTGGACGGTGATGGGGACCACCTTCAGCTGGCTGACCTTCAGCCTAGCGCAGGCTACCTGCATGCTGGATATCCCCGGCACCACATCTCCCTCCAGGTAGCCGAGGCCGCTGAGCATCGGGTCTCCGGTGGAGAGGACCACAGCCTCGGGAGGAAGCTTTTGGAGGGCTCTGTAGTTCTCGATCTCCCTCACCTCGCAGCGAGGACTGATCTCGTCTCGGACCAGGTCGATCGCCCTAGCAGACCCGTAGACGAGCCGAGCCTCCCTTATTGCCCTCGCCGCCTCCCCGGTCAGCATTCCGGGGCCCGCCCCTACTCCGACGATCTTCATCTTATAATCCGCCTCTGTCCCGTTTCGTCTCTTTTCGTTTATATGTCTTCGATCAGAATCGGCACCTTGGGCCCTCTCCCATTCAGGGTTCCTCGTCCCTGAGGATGGATCCTCTCCTGTCGAGGAGGACGATCCTCGTCCCCGGCAGCCTTGCTCTCACCTCGCGAATCGCCTCTTCGATCCTGGGGTGGTGGGGCTCTTTCTCCACCATCTCGGCAACGGTCCCGTATCCCGTCCCCTCCAGGATCTCGGGCATACCCCATTTCAGTATCAGAGCGGGAAGGCCGCAGAGGACGCTATCCTGCTCCTCTCTGAAACGGAGCCGGTCGAGCCGGTTTCCTAAAAGGACGACCTGGTGTTCGGGGAAGAGGAACCTGCTGTACTTGAGGCCGACCCTTCCGGTGGTGACCACCACCCTCGCAGGCCCTCCGATCTCGGCCTCCCTGCTCTCGCCCAGATGCTCATTCCAGGGCTCTACGAAGCCGGTCGAACCCAGGATCGATATACCGCCGACGACGCCGACCTTCGGGTTCATGGTCTCTTCCGCGATCCTCTCGCCGTCCCTCACCGCGAGCTCCACCCGAACCGCCGCCACCCCCGCCTCGGCCATCCCCTCCTCGATCGCTCTCCTTATTTCTCTTCTTGCCGGAGGGCTGATGGCCGGCTTTCCCGGCCGGGCGCAGAGGCCAGCGGCCCCGATCCTGCCGATCCCCGGTCCCGCGACGAGCTGGATCTCGTCTCCGGTCTCGATAACATCACCCATCTCCACAGGCTCGACCCTCGCCTCAATCACCGCCCCGGAGGTGACGTCGGACTCGTGGTCGCCCCCGATCTTGACGGCGAGGCAGACTCCGTCCCTCCCCTCGACGGGGACTGAGACCCTGACCCCGGCCGGGGTGAGGACTGTGACCTGGCGGACGGGCCCCCTCAGGGCGATCACCGCCCCCTTGGCGGCGGCGGCTGCTGTCGTCCCCGTGGTGAGGCCCCTCCTGAGGAGGGTGCCGTCGGAGAGGAGAGCCCAGAGGCCGCTGTTGACCTTATCCAGGACGTGGGGGTCGTCGGCCCTCTCGATCCAGTCGGGGGGGATCGCGAGGCCGGAGACGGGGTCTATGACTTCCTCCACGGGGTCTGTAGCCCCTTTTCTTTCAGTGCTCTTTTTTTCCATGGTGCAGATTAATGATCTCGTTTATCGCGGCGACGGCGATGGGCGTTCCGCCTCGGGTTCCCTCCGTAGATATGGAGGGTAGATCGATCTTTCGGAGCCTCTCCTTGCTCTCGGCGGCGTTGACAAACCCCACGGGAACCCCTATGACCAGGGCGGGCTCGGCCTCGCCCCTCTCGATCATCTCGCATACGGTCAGAAGGGCTGAGGGGGCGTTTCCTATTACCAAGATGCTCCCCGAGAGGTCCCTTTTCAGCTCAAGAAATCCCGCCGAGGTCCTGGTGATCCCCTCCCTCTCGGCGAGGTCGTCCCCCCTGCCGATGGCGGTGATGACGGGGCTATCGTGCCCTCTCTTCACCACCCCCGCCTCCACCATCCTGATGTCGACGTATATGGCCGCCCCCTCCTCCAGGGCGCCGAGCCCTGCATTCACGGGGTCGTTTTTGAACCTGAGGATCTCGGCGACGCCCAGATCGCCGGTGGCGATGACGCAGCGCTGCTTTATCTTGTCCTCGGGCGTCCCGTCCCCCACGATCCCGGCGATGAAATTTCTGCTCTTGTTGTAGATCTCCCTCGCCTCGGGCGTGACCGCCCCCAGATCCGGATACTTCTTCTCAGTCATCTTCAACGCCACCGGTTTCAGTAATCGTACTTGGTCTGGTAGCCTCTCCGGGTTATTATCCTGTCATCCTTTATCCTGGCCTCGGGACCTGCGATGATCAGGGTGCATCTTCGGCCGTCGAACTTCGGTCTGCCCAGATCTGCAGCCATCCCGAGATAGATCCTCTCTTTGGGGCGGGTTGCGTCCTGGACGAGGCCGAAGGGTCTCTCCGAGTCCAGGCTATCGATCCTTTCTGCGAGGCCGGAGAGATCTCTGGTGTTCTGGTTGTAGAGGGCGACGGCAAAGCCGCCCTCTATCAGCTTGAGCGCCTTCTCGCAGGTCATCTCATCCCGGCCCGAGAGGAGGGCGAAGTCGCCCACCAGGGGAGCGCCGATCCTCGCTGCCGTCGCCGAGAATGCCCCGACCCCCGGAGATATGTGAACTTGAGGGCGGGTTAGGTTTGAAGGATCGTAGACCCGCCAGGCAGAGCTGAAGGTGCTGGGGTCGCCCCCGAAGAGGATCGACGCCGTCATTCCCCTGCCCTTCGCCTCCTCAGCCGCTCCAAGCCTCGCCCTCATCCTCTCTTCGAAGCTCCCTTCTTGAGAGACCATCTTGCCCCGGGCCAATCCTCCCACGGCGCAAAGATGTCTCTTGGGTCCCAGGACCAGGTCGGATCTTTCGATGATCTCTCTCGCCTCGCAGGTCAGGTGATCGGGGCTCCCCGGTCCCACCCCCACCAGGTTGATCATGGATCGAGGGGCCGCCGTCCCTCTGGTCATTCCCTCGCCTCCGATGATCAGGAGGGTGAACATGTCCACCTTCCCGCGAAGCTCATCATCTTCCCGCATCTTCCTCGCCTTTGTCCACCAGAGGGCCTCCCCCCGGCGTGAGACGTTCCTCGCCACCAGAAGGTCCTGATCGATCTCGCCGCCCTCCGTGACGATCTCGAGAACTCGCTCCAGCTGCCAGGTCCTCCTCTTGCTCCGGGGGTTGTAGAGGGCGATGGGCATCTTCATCTCCGAGGCGATCCTCGCCCTCTCTTCGATCTCGGGCCAGGGGGTGAGAAGGTCGCTTAAGCTGATCACGGCCAACGATTCTCTGAAGGTGATGCCGGCTCTGCAGGCTGCGGCGGAGAAGGAGCTGATCCCGGGGACCACCTCCACCCGGCCGAGATCGACCTCTCCCGAGGCCACCTCCAAGCCGAGGCCCGCCATCCCGTAGACGTTGGGGTCGCCGCTGCTGATCAGGGCACAGGAACCCTCCTCGAGGAGGTCGGCCGCCTTCCGCGCCCGGTCCACCTCCCGGCCCATGCCGGTGGAGCTGACCGCCTTCCCCTCCAGGAGGTCGGAGACGAGGTCGAGGTAGGGACGATAGCCGACGATGCTTTCTGAATCAGCTATCGCATCTTTTGCCCTCCTCGTCAGGAGATCCGGGCTGCCGGGCCCGATCCCGACGATGTAAAGCTTACTCTCCGAGGGCAACGGTCACCCTCCCGTAGACCTTCTTGGGCATGATCAGCCTCTCGGATAGGGCTAAGGCCGCAGGCTCTGCCACCCCCACCAGGCCGAGGGAAGAGGCCCTCGACTCCGTCGTCGGTGACTGGGCGTTTATGACCTCATCGTCCAGGTAGACGACCGGGCAGCACATCTCCTCTGCGGCCTCCGCGATCCCGGTCTCGTCTCTTTTGATCTCTGCCGTCGCCATCACCCTGATCTCGTCGATCCCTCTTCCAGCCGACTCCAGAGCCCTGGCCACAGCCTCCATCACCTCGGAGGAGGCTACGCCCCTTCTCGCGCCGAGGCCGACGACGACGCCCCCTCTGCTCTTCAGTACCGCCACCTTCTCGTCCACCAGGACGACCTTGGGCCCAGAGAGCCTGATGACGGGCAGATCCTCCCTCAAGAAGGCGAGGTTCGCCTCTTTGGAGGAGGATCTGTTCACGACCCCGGCGCCGAGCCTCTCGGCGGTCCCCTCCAGGGAGGGCCGCCCGGCGGCGTCGGTGGCGGTGGTGATGGCGGGATATGCGCCAAGCTTCTGGTATAGATGAACCGCGAGATCGTTCGCCCCGTGGTGGCCTCCGACGACCGGGACTGCAGACCGCAAGGATGCGTCGATGGCCACCACCGGCCGGTCGGCCCACTTGTCACCGAGGGAGGGACAGATCAATCTGACCACGATCCCTACGGCCATCACCGCCACCAAAAGGTCGAACCCCTCCAGCGACTCCAGGGTTCCCTCGGGGTCGCCTTTCCTGTAGATAAGAACCGCGGGATCGTACCGGTCTGAGAGGGCGCCGGCGATCTCCTCGCCCTCGGACAGGTTACGGTCGAAGACCAGGACAGCTACCGACTTTGGTATAGGTGAGACCTCCCAAAGCCGCTTCTCGAGATGACATCTCCCACCAGGATCAGGGCGCTTCTGGTGATCCCGGCCTCCTCCACCTTCTCGGCGACGTCCTCGACGGTGCCGATTACCACCCTCTCGTCGGGCCAGGAGGCGTGGTAGACGACGGCAACCGGCGTCTCTTTCGGGACTTCGAGGGATCTCATCGTCTCCCTGATCTTGTCGGCTCCCAAAAATATCGCCATCGTCGCGCCGAGCCTGGAGATCTCCCCGATCTGATCCTCCTCCAGGGTGGTTCCCGCAGGCCTGGTGACGATCAGGGACTCGGAGACTCCCTTGAGGGTGAGCTGGGTCTTGAGGGCGGCGGCGACCGCAAAGAGGGAGGAGACCCCCGGGACCACCTCCACCTCCACTCCGGCCTCCTCCAGGGGCCTCATCTGCTCCAGGATCGCCCCGTAGAGGGCGGGGTCGCCGCTGTGGAGCCTCACCACCCGCTCGCCTTCTTTTGCGGCCTCGAGCATGATCCCGTTGATCTCCTCCAGGTTGATCTCGTTGCTGTCGACGAGCCTCGCCGAAAGGCCCTCCAGGAGGGCGGGGTTGACGAGGGAGCCGGCGTAGACGACGAGGTCGGCCTCCGCCAGGAGCCGTGCGCCCTTGACGGTGACCAGCTCGGGGTCGCCGGGACCCGCGCCGACGAAATGGATCTTCATACCTTCCTCCTGGCGGCGAGGACGCTGAAGTAGTCGCTCTTCTCCGGCATCTCTCCCCGAACGATCTCCTCGTCGGGAGAGTAGAGCCGAACCCCCAGGATGAACTCGTCATAGCCCTCCTCTCCGAGCTCTGCCGCCGTCTCCGCGGGTCGGACCGCCTTCATCCTGATCACCGTCTCCACGGGAGAGCCGTCGGATACCAGGAAGGAGCGCGAGAGGTCGAGGCCGAACCTCGCCGCCAGGGCGGGGACCGTTCCCACGCCCGGGATCGTCTCGATCTCGATCTGGGGGTGGCGCTCCGCGACCACCCTCTTGAGATGGGAGAAGGTGGAGAAGGTGTTGACGTCGCCTATGCAGGCGAAGGCCGCGTTCCCGCCGGAGGCGAAGGAGGCGACGCGGTCGGCGTTCTCGGCCCAGATCTCCTGGAGCCGGTCTCTGTCCGAGATCATGGGAAACTCCAGGATCTCGGGATCGGCGTAGGGGCGCACCAGGTCCGCCGCCATCTCGCCGGGTACGAAGACCTTCTCCGCGAATGCTAAGGCCCTCTCGGCCTTCCGGGTCAACAGCTCCGGGTCTCCGGGGCCGAGGCTGACCCCTATAAGCATCTTATCATCTCCATGCCCTCTCATCTCCTCGGAATCTCATCTCCACGAACTACAAACCTCCTGCGCACCGGCCCACCACCATGAATATGGGGTTGGCGGGCCGGAGGGCGATGTCGCCGGCCAGGTCGTAGCCTCGCGATATTCCTATCTGGAGAAGCTCCTCGAAGATCCCCTCCTCTTTCATCAGACCGGCGACCTTCGATGCGATCCCGATCCGGGCCAGGTCGGCGACGACGACCGATCCGGGAGAGAGCCTCTCCATCAGGAGGGGGAAGAAGGAGTCGATCCCCCTCGTCCCGCCGATGAAGCAGCGGTCGACCTTCGGCAGCTCTGCCAGCAATCCATCGGCTTCGCCGCAGAGGAAGGTTCCCTCCGGAACTTTCGCCCGGGAGATCTCTACGGCCTCGGCCCTCCTATCGATCCCGAATATCCGGTCGGTGAACCGAGAGGCGGCGAGGGATACGGCCCCCGAGCCGCATCCGATATCGAGGAAGGTCATCCCCCGCCTGATCTCGAGCTTTCCCATGGCGATCATGACGTTCTCCGGCTGGGTCGCGGTACCGGGAAGCTTCATGGCTTTTGGGAGCGGCGGAAGGGGATATAAGCTTAATCCAAATTCTCTTGTCCATAGTAAAATCGATTGGCCCTAAATCTCCAGATCTCCGGCCTCGATCCGGTAAGAGCCCTTCGCCCTGTTCAGGGCGGGAAGGCCCTCTATCTCCTCCACCGGGATGCCCGGGCTCAGTGACCGGAAGCCCTCCATCACCCTCCTCCAGGGGAAGAGGTGGGCGGTCTTCGGTCTCCCTGGCCCCCTTCGCAGCTCCACCGCCAGAACCCCCCTCCTTCCGGAGCTCTCGATGAACCGGTCGGCCCTCTCGATCTGATGGACTCCGCCGGCGATGGAGAAGTGCTGGGTGAAGTAGAGGGTCTTTGTCTTCCGGGCGTCGAGGCTCTTGCACTCGACCGCCAGATAGTAGCGGGAGAGGGGCGAGTCGACGAGGAGGTCGACGACCTGGGGGGTGTAGCGGCTTTGCTTCAGCCGATAGGCTACGCCCCTGATCTCCTCGGTCTCGAAGAACCGGTTGAGGGCTGCCACCAGCTCCCACTCGAAGTCGGGCATTTTGAAGGTCTCCAGAGCTGCTCTGCTCCAGTTTAAAGAGCCAACCTATTTTAGCCATGTGGACCTTACCCGACCACGGTGGTTTTGTGAGGGTCGGAAGGTTCATCAGGGCGGAGACGATCCCCCAGGCCTGGCGCCGGGGCCTAAACCTCATCTGGCGGCAGGGCGAGGAGATCACCGACGAGCGGGGGACCAGGACCAGGGAAGTTCTGGCCCTGGAGGTGGTGGTGGAGGACCCGAGGAGGGATATGATCCCCGAGGAGTACTCCTGGAACCGCCCCCGGCTGGAGGATTACGCAGGACAGCTCATAAGCGGCGAAAACCCCGGCTTCGAGTACACCTACGGGGAGCGGCTCCGCTCCTGGACCTTGCCGGGTTCTGTAAACAAAAAAGAAGAAAATGTGATCGGTCCCGTCGACCAGATCGATTACGTCGTCCGCCGCCTCCGGGCCAATCCCAACTCCCGGAGGGCCTCGGCGGTCACCTGGATCCCGCCCGTCGATACGAAGAAGGAAGAGGTCCCCTGCATGATGGTCGACGACTTCAAGATCAGGGAAGGGCGGCTCCACCTTGCGGCCCTCTTCCGGAGCCACGACTTCGCCGGCGCCTACCCGGCCAACCTCTACGGCCTCACCAGACTCCTCGAATACGTTGGAGAGAGGGTAGGGGCGGAGCCCGGCTCGATCACCACCGTGAGCTGCTCGGCCCACATCTACGACCACGATTGGGACTGGGTCAGCGAGATGGTCACGGGCGGGGAATGCGGGGAGATCTGATTTTTTTAAAAATAGGGGGCGGCCGAATAGGCCTCACTTCAAAGTCCTCTCGAAGAACCTGGCCATCTCATCCAGCGCGTCCTGGGCCGGGAAGCTCTCGGAGAGCTCGCCCTCCTCGATCATGAAGCCGTGGGGCTCGCCCTGGTAGACCTTCAGCTCGAAGTACTTATCCTCCTGGTCGAGGGCGGTGGCGTACTGGTATATCTCCGATATGGGGCTTGGCGAATCCCTGGTCCCGTGGATGATCAAGATCGGCGCATCGAGCTGATCGATCAGGTCGGCCGGCTTCGTCTCGTTGTTGAACCCTCCAGAGTAGGGAAATCCGTACCATGCGACTCCGGAGCTGAACTCCTCCATCGAGGGCAGAAAGAGCATGGTGTACCTCCCTCCGGCGCAGAAGCCGGTGAGACCCAGCCTCTCAGCGTTCATGTCCTCTCTTCCTTTCAGATAATCGACAGAGCTTCTGACCAGCTCCTCCACGACCTCGTCCATGGGCGCCCTCTCGAAGGTCTGCCACTCCGGCGCGATCACCACAAAACCTGCGGAGGCGAGGGCGTCGGCGAGGTCCAGGTAGCCTGGCTCAAGGCCGTTGAAGGAGTGGATCATCACGATCCCCGGGTACTTCTCGATCTCGCCAGCGTCTTCGCCTTCGTCTTGCTGCTCATCTCCGGTCGGAGCCGGCGCCGCCACGTAGGCGGGATAGGTCAGGTTGACGCTCTCGATATCCACCGTCATGCTCTCCACCAGCAGAGTCGTCCCAACCTGCCCGACGATTTCTGCCTCTGATGTCTCACCATCTTCTCGATCGGCGCAGCCCGCGGTGCAGACGAGGGCCGCGATCGCGAGGATAAAAAGAAATTTTTTCATGAACATTAGTCTTTAGGTCAAAGGATTTAAAAATTTCCAAATTATGTTCAGTTTCATCTTAAATCTCGCCCGCCTTCCTCTTTTGAATCTCCTTTGCCATTTTGCTGATCTTCTTCCACTTTTTCTTCTCTTCGGCCATGAGCTTGGGGTTCTTCTTCCTCTCCAGGGCCAAAAGCTCGCGCTGCAGCTTCCGGTAGCTCTCCAGCCGGACCTCCGAGAGCTTCCCCTCCTCTATCGCCCTCTTGACCGCGCAGCCCGGCTCGCTCTCGTGCCTGCAGTCCGAAAACTTGCACCCTGCAGCAAGCTCGATGACGTCCTGGAAGGCGTCGTCGAGCCCATCACTCGCGTCCCAGAGCTGGATCTCCCTCATCCCCGGGGTGTCGATGATGATCCCGCCCTTTTCGAGGAGCAGAAGCTCCCGGGCGGTGGTGGTGTGCCTCCCCCGGCCGTCGTCCTCGCGGATCTCGGCGATCTTCTGCCGTCCTCGCCCCTCCAGGGCGTTTATGAGGGTGGACTTGCCGACGCCCGACGACCCCAGCAGGACGACTGTCTCTCCATCCTGGAGGTAGGGGGAGAGCTGTTCGAGGCCGGTCTTCTCAGCGGCGCTGATGGCGATAACGGAAAGGTCGGAAGCGATAGCCTTCACCTCGTCGACCTTCGCCTCGACATCGGCGCAGAGGTCCGATTTGTTCAGCACGATGACCGATTCTGTGCCGCTCTGCCTCGCCGCGGCGAGGTACCTCTCCAGCCGCCTCAGGTTCAGATCCTGGTTGAACGACGTTACGATGAAGATGGTCTCGATGTTCGTCACCATCACCTGCTCGCCGACGGCCCTGCCCGGATCTTTCCGGGAGATCTTGCTCCTTCTCGGCAGTATGGCCTGCAGGGTGCGGGTGCCCGAATCGTCTCGAGAGATCGCCACCCAGTCGCCGACGGCGGGACGAAGGCCGTCTTGGCGGAGCCTGCCTGAGACCCTGGCCCGCACCACGCCCTTCCTGGTATGGACTTCGCAGCCGCTTCTGCTCACCGAAGATACGCGGCCAGGCTCGTGGTCGACGGCGTACTCCCGGAAATGCTCTCCGAAGAAGGCGTTCCAGCCGAGTTTTTTGAGGGCGGGGTCCATAAAGCAGGTCTCCTTCTCAAGGATCAGCCCGGCAGATAAAAAATGCTGTGGTAGCGGGAGAGGCTGTAGCCCATCTGTGAGTCGGCGTGAGTTGCCATTCGCCACCAAGACGGAGATTTTTTCAGGAAACTTCAGGAAACTATATGTATCCTCAGATTGACTTCCATCCGGAATAATAATGCCGGGCCGAAATGGAGGCTCGCGTGTTAAATATATTTAACACAAAGGAGAAATATAAGTGAAAATATCGGTATTCGTAGATGGCGCGAACATCTTTTACATGCAGAAAGACGAGCTAAGATGGTGGATCAACTTCGAGAAGCTTCTCAGGTGGATCGAGGAGAAGACCGGCGGAGAGATCATCGACGCCTACTACTACGTCGGCGAGGAGAACCCGCCGGATACGAGGCAGCAGGGCTTTCTGACCGCTCTCGCGGACATCGGCTACTCGATCATCACCAAAGAGCTGAAGATCATCGTCCTCGACGACGGCCGGGAGATAAGAAAGGCGAACCTGGACATCGAGATCGTCCTGGACATGTTCAACACCATCGAGAACTACGACATGGCGATCCTGGTCAGCGGCGACGGCGACTTCGAGCGGCCCCTCAAGCTCCTCCGGGCGAGGGGGAAGAGGTTCATGGTCATGTCCAC
>NZ_JBNGCU010000065.1:0-10852 GCF_049974945.1 Methanocrinis sp.
TCTCCGCGGAGCCCGGCAGCAAGAACGAAATCGCCTTCCTTCTCACCTCCCCAGCCCCTTCTCCACCTCATCGCAGAACGCCCTGATCTGATCTTCGTCGAGCTTCCCCTCGGGGATCACAAAGACCCTGTAGCCCGCCGCACCCAGCTTCCCGACCACGAAGGGATCGGCGTTCCGGGTGTCCAGGACGATCGTCCTCTCCTTTTTAAATAAAATGTCGGCCACGTACCCTACGCGAAGAGAGGTCTGGAGCCGGAATTTCAGCCCTCGGGCCTCTAGCTCCAGGATGACGCTATCGAGTTTGCGCAAATCTCACCACATCCTGGCCGCTACAGGAGCGCGATAAGCTATTATTTTTATCTTCAGAATGACGGCTTCCATCCAAGCGAGCTGTCGCGGCCTCTCCAAGGAGGATGATTAAGTAGCCGCCATCGTCGACCTTGGACCTCCGGATGTCGCCCCTCATCTCGGCGACTTCGGGCCGGACAGAGGGGAGATCATCTTTCTGCATCGTATCTTGGGCAGGTCCCCCTCACCACCACCAGGGAGACGCCGGGCTCTGCCAGCTCCTCGGCCAGGACCTCCTCGATCAGATCTTTGGCCACCGGAAGGTCGAGGGTCCTCTGTCCGGGAACGATCCGCTCCAGGAGGGATTTTATGTCGGGGACGCTCTGGCCTCCGGTCATCGCCGCGACTCCGTTATCGAGGAGGATCACCAGAACCTCCCGTCCGTTCTTTACGGCGTCGATGAGCCCCAGCAGGCCGGAGTGGCCGAGGGCGTAATCTCCGATCAGGGCCACCCCCTTCTCGCTGAAGCCCGAGGCCACCCCCACCGAAGAGCCCAGGCCGTAGACTACGTCCACCGCCTCCAGGGGCGGCCGGATCGCCCTGATGCTGCAGCCCGCGTCTCCCGCCACCGGGACGCCCAGGTCTCGTACGGCCTCGTAGAGGGGCCAAAAGGGGCAGTCGTCGCAGACGTCTCTTGAGGCGGGCCGCTCTTCGAACCTCTGAGGCGAGGGTCCGGGACCGGGCCTTGCGCCTGCAGCGATCAGCTCCAGAGCCCTCTCCAAATCCTCCGCCTCCATCCTCCCCCAGGGGAGGTGGCCGGTCGTCTTGCCGAAGACCTTCTCAGAGATCTGGAGCCGGGCCTCGATGAAGGGGGTCGGCTCCTCTGCGATCAGGATCCGCCCGTGATCTCGGACGAAGACCCTGATCAGATCCCAGGGGAGGGGGTGGGAGATGCCGACGACGAGGAGGGGAGGCTTCGTCCCCAGGTTCAGGGCGAGGCCTGCGGGCCTGCCCGAGGCTATCATCCCCAGCTCCCCACCGCCGTCCCGGAGGAGGTTGAGGGACGAGGTGGCGGAGGCCCGCCTCAACAGCGGCAGGACCTCGCCCCGGTACCTCTGGTGGCGCCCCTTCGCCGTCAGGTCCCAGATGGAGCGGTCGAAGGTTTCAGACCCCGCCCCTTTCTCCTCCTTTTTCTCGGCATGGATCGTGGTCTTGGCCTGAGCCGGACTTCGAGCTGCCTCTCCAAACTCGAAGGTGGTCCTGACCATTGCAGGAGCCCTGACCCTCTCGGAGAGGGCGAAGGCCTCCGAGAGGGCCAGGGCGAGGAGCTGGGGGCCCCAGGGATCGATGACCGGGACCTCGCAGAGGGGTCCGTAATTTCTCACGTCCATCTCCACCTGCGACCCCCGGGGCCCTACGTCCTCGCCCACGAGGATCACAAGCCCTGCCCCGATGGTGTGGCTCGGAGCGATCGAGAGGGGGTCGGAGAGGATGTTCACCCCCAGGTGCTTCACCAGGACGATGGATCTTCTTCCCGAAGCCGAGGCCCCCAGGGCCACCTCCATCGCCACCTTCTCGTTTGCGGCCATGGAGGCTCCCCCGCCCAGAGCGGGGACCGCCTCGGTCGCCGGATAGCCGGGAACGTATATCCGGAGATCGACCCCCAGGTCGGCCAGGGCCTCTCGCAAAGCGTCTGCGCCCGTCGGCCCCTTATCCACAAAACCGCCTCCTCAGATCTCGGGCCTCACCGACTCGACCGGCCTTGAGAAGAAGGGGATCGCGGCCAGTGCTCCGATCAGCCCCTGGCCGGCCAGGACGACCTGTGTCCCCGTCCTCTCCGCCGTCTCGACCGCGAGGTCGTAAGGTATCCGCTCGGTCCTGCAGAGCCTGGAGTAGTCGATCAGGGGCGAGGGGTCAAAGCCCCGGTAGACGGCCATCCCCGTATTCGGCGAGACGCTGTAGCGCTCCAGAAGCTCTTTGAAGTCCGAGAGCATCCCGTCGGCCTTCCCCGGCAGGGCTGCAAACTCCACCGCCGTGGAGACGCAGTTCTGGGTCTTCGTGGGTACGGGAAAGAGCTGGACCAGGGCGTGGGAGACGTACCTCGCCTCGGGCCGGTCCACCTTGCTGGAGATGTTGTGGACCAGAGACCAGGTCGCTCCCTCCGTCTTGGAGTCGGTGTCGTCTACCCCGATGACGATCCTCTCCCTCCGGGGAAGGACGATCGTCCCCCGGCCCACCTTCCCGCCCCCAGACTCGGAGACGGTGGACCGGAGGACGTCTCCGGCCTTCGACCGGGAGACGGTGGCCCCCACGCCGCCGCCGCCGAGGCCGGCGTAGGTTACCGCCACCTCGTCGCCATCGACCTGCACCGACTCAAAGCCCGCCGACCTCCGGGACGAGGCGAGGTCGAGCTCCACCCTCCCAGACCTTACCAGGTAGCGGAACCACTCCCCCAGTGAGCGGGAGCTGATGACCAGAGGGCCCTTAGAGTAGTGGTGAAGGGACCAGGCCCCTCCCCCGTAGCAGGAGGACCGCTCCAGGATCTCC
Organism: Methanocrinis sp.; assembly: GCF_049974945.1. Classification (NCBI taxonomy): domain Archaea; kingdom Methanobacteriati; phylum Methanobacteriota; class Methanomicrobia; order Methanotrichales; family Methanotrichaceae; genus Methanocrinis; species Methanocrinis sp. Next base: position 2,836 of record NZ_JBNGCU010000065.1, read on the forward strand.
ACCGTCTCGCCGTCGGGGCTTGATACGGCGTGAATCTGCCTATAGACCACAGCATAGGGATCTTCAAGACTTAGCACTAATGAACACCTCGAAAGAACGCTATCCAAATGATCGGCTTTCAGGTTATGGATTTCGGTCTATTCCTCAAGATCGCCCTGCCTCCCCGGTCTTCATGTACTCCCGCAGAACGACAGTGGCGTAAGAGCCGGCCGGAAGGTCGAACTTCAGCAGAGCCGATCCCTCTTCCAGCTCCACCGCCGGATCGACCCTGAGGAGGGCGGGCCTCCTATTTCCGGGGGAGCCGAGGTCGGGGTTCGTCTCAACCCGAAAGTCGGAGAGGGCGACGCCCTCTTCGCCGAGGACCGACCTCTCGGTCTCGCCGGGGACCCCCTCTGCAAACTCTGATCTGTGCCCGAATAGCGGCAGGGTGACGAAGGCCCTCCCCCGATCCGCTAGCCTGTTGACGGCCGCGAGGTTCGTCTCGTCGACTGCCTGGAGCTTGTCGGGGTTGGGAAGGCCGCCCTTCGAGAAGCAGACCACGTCCCCTTCCACCGCCCGGTCGAGGGGGAGCCCCAACCTCATCCTCTCTGAGAGGATCCTGTTGAAGAGGAGGGACTGGTAGGCGTGGACGAAGAGCCTCTTGAGGTTGGTCGCGAGAACGTCGAAGGAGTGAGCCCAGTCCCCATCTTCCGAAAGGCGGCTGATCATCGCCCTCTCATAGCGGAGCCGGAGGGGATACTCCTGAAGGGCTCTTGTGAAGTCTCTTCCCTCAAGGAGCCTCGACCTCGCCATCCTGGTAGTCTCGGGCTCGCCGGGGAAGGGGAGGGCGAGGTAGGTCAGGGCCGCCCTCTCGGGATCGCCCCTCACCAGGGCCTCGCCGACGAGGTGGGTCACAGGCCTCACCTCGCCGAACCTCTGGACGCCGAAGTAGTTGGGAAGGCCGCCGAGGGCCCGAATCTCTTTTGTTACATCGTTCAGGCGGCTGGCCACCTCCACCTCTTCGAGGTCGATCTCGCCGATCCGAACGGAGAACCGATTTCCACGAAGGTCGCCCAAGGCTACCGGACGGTTGGACCTTCCGAGAACCCCGACCTCGACGCCCGGAAGGGTTATTCGAGAGATCTCCTCTTCGTCCAGATTCGCTATGCTCATCCGCTGCCTGGTGACGGCCTTCTTGTCCTTGGTTCCGGCCCAGCTGAACCTCCTCTGGCTGATCCTGAGCTGGCGGGATAGCTCCCTTACCAGGTGATGGGCCTCCCAGTCCACCTTCTCGACCTCGACGATCAGGTAACGTCCGCCCCTATAGCTCTGGTCCTCGTATATCTCCTCGACGACGAAGTCCTCGCTTCTCATGCGGAGCCGCCCGCCGCATCCGGGTGAACTGGTGGCGTATAGCTCCATCCCGATGGCTCGATCGAACTCTGGCGCCTCGATCATCGCTAGATCCCCTCCCCCTGACCTCAGACCAGCTTCAGGTTTCCCGTGATCCTGTCGAGCAGGGATGCCGGGGCGGGCCCCAGGCCCAGAGCGGTGACGGTTCCTGGCGGGATCTCGGTGAGCCCCGCATCGATAACTATGGCGGAGGCGACATCCGCCCTCTCCGCCTCCTCCCTCAGCCTGAAGATCTCCTGGAGGGAGGGGGCCTTGAGGACGATCTTCCTCTGCCCCTCATCCTTCCAGTCCCTGACGACCCTCTTTTCAGCCCGTTCCATGGCCAGGATCGCTGCGTGGGCCACCTGGACCGCCAATTTGCCGGAAGAGAGCTTCAGATCTCCGCGGATCACTATACACTGCTTGAACTCCATGATGGCGGGGGTTAGAGACCGCATCAGATAAAAGGGTGCACGCTTCCCCGGGCAACAGATCCCCAGGAGCGACAAAAGAGGAGGAGAGTGACGAAGAGAAGAGAGGGCCCCTTTCAGGCCTCTCCCGTCATCACCTTGACACAGAGGGGACTTTTGACGATGTTGCCGAGCTTCGCCCCTATCAGGTACTCCAGGTTCTTATCTGCGGCGATGTCCAGGATCCTCTGGGTGACGACGCCGTCGAAGATGACGCCGGCCACGTCGCCGTTCGACTCCTTCAGCTCCTTTGCGAGATCTCTCACCGCCACCTCTCGAACCACGTTCTGGTTTCGATCGAAGAGGCGGGCGGAGAGGGTGCCGTTCAGGGCCTCGAGATGAGGCTCAAACCACTGGCCTGCATCCTCCGCGACCTCCTCCCGCTCCTTCTCGATCGGCTTGGTCTCGGCCTCGAACTCCAGGTCCGGCTCCGGCTCGTGGATGGTGATGGTGGGGGCAGCCTCGACGGTCCGGTCCGCCGCCCTGCTGATCCTGACGGGCCTCTCCCTGATCAGGCTTTTTCTCCTGGTGGTGACCTCACGCCGCGGCTTCTTTGAGGGGGCCTTGATCTTGTAGAAGTCCAGGACCTGCTCGACGGGGATCTTCTGGCGGAGGGCTCTCACGATCTCCTTTTGGGTCATGTCCTCGACGCACTTACCCTCGGGTGCCCTAGCCACATAATCGATGTCTGCAACCTGGAGGAGCTCCTTTACGATCAATTCCCCGCCCCGATCTCCGTCGGTGAAGGCCGTCACCACCTTCTTGCTGCAGAGCTCTGCGATGGGAGGAGGAACGTTCGTCCCGCCGACGGCGACGGCGTTCTTGATGCCGTACCGGAGGAGGTTCAGGACGTCGGCCCGCCCCTCCACCACCAGGATGGCGTCGGAGTCGAGGACGTTGGGGCCTGCGGGTAGACGATCCGGTCCAATGTGGGTGATCTCCTCTACCCTCACGGATTGTTTTATCTGTTCGGTGATCCCCTGGGTGTCCAGGATGTTCTCGTCGAACATCTCCATTATGATCTGCTTTGCCCTGTCCACCACGTACTTTCTCTTGGAGGCTCGGACGTCCTCGATCTTGGAGATTTTGATCCTGGCTATGCAGGGACCGACCCGATCTATCGTCTCCAGGGCAGAGGCGAGGATAGCCGTCTCCACCTTGTCGAAGCTTGAGGGTATCGAGATCGTCCCCGAGGACTTGCCGCCGCTGGACGTGATCTGGACATCGATCCGGCCGATCCGGCCGGTCTTCTGGAGATCCCGCAGATCAAGGTCGCTTCCGAGGAGCCCTTCGGTCTGGCCGAATATGGCCCCGACGACGTCGGGCCTCTCCACGATCCCGTCTGCCGTGATCTCAGCGTGAATTACGTATTTAGTGGTATCAACATTCTGCATCATAGACACCTCAAATTTTAAAATAGATAAATAAATACACTCGCGGCCCCAAAGCTCCAACGCTAACGCTGGACCATCCATAATTTCCGCCCGGAGCCGAAAAACCCCAGCATATCATTTTTTAGAGGATGATGGTGAACGTGTATCTATCTAGCTATCTCAATCGGTGGGTATCAACTTCGTGATTTTGAGCATCATCTTGATGATCGAACTTCAGCATATCGGATTCACATTTATCTTCAAGTTGGATGTGCACATTACGCAAGGCGAGGATTCATCACCTGAGAGGTTATTCTCGAAGTTTAATATATCACCCAGAGCATGAAGATGGGTTTAATGATCATCCGGCTCGCAAAACTCGGCTTTGCGAGGATCACCATTGCCTAGAAATAGGCCAGAGCTAGTTTAATAACTTTGTGGTAGAGGTTAAGAGGGCTCGGGATCAAACGTCTTCATCCCGGGGAGGCAGAATGACCATATCGCCCCGAAACCTCAAAAACTCTATCTCATCCCCCGGTCCCGCCCGGAGATGGACGGGCCTGGATGCGGAGACCGCCCTGTAGCTCTCCGGGTCCAGAAACTCCAGAACGTCCCTGTCCCCAGCCACCACCAAGCCCCTCTCGGCAGAGGATCGGTCTCCCACGACTAGGGCATCTTCAGCATCTTCTTCGGATAGATATGCAGTGTGCCCATCTAGAAGAGAGCTGCAGAATGTCCTCTTACCCTCAAACCTCCTCACCTCCATAAAGGCCCCTTTCGCCCTGACGATCTCGCCGGCTCTGAGCCTCGGAAGCCTGACCAGGATGGTGGTCCGATAGACATTCTTTCCGTCCTTCATCCCCACCAGACGATAAGACTCCCCGGAGATTCCGCCGAGGCGATCCTGGATCGCTCTAGCGATCGCCCTCCCCTGCTGGGTCGACCCCAACACCAGGTCGATCCCGCCCTTGACCTCTCTGACCTCCTGGACGAAGGAGAGGCGGTCGCCTCTCGATAGACAGTAATCGGTGGTGGCCTCGGCGATCTTTTGAGTCTCCTTTAGCTCCTCTTTGGAGGGAGCACCTTTTGATCCCCTCACCTGGACGATCGCCTCATAGTAGTTTCCCGCCATCCTGCTGCATCTCTCGCAGGTGGCCCGCCGGACCGTGGCCGCCACGATGCTCTCCTCCTCCGCCGGGATCTCGCCGAAAGTTCCGGCGAGATGGACGGAGACCAGGTACTGGGTTGCATTCTTCCTTCTGACCGAGATGGAGACCTCCGGGTTCGCCAGATCCCGATGGGTCCCGACCTCAGCGGCGACGGCGTCGGTGATTAGGTCCTCGACGGTGGCTTCGGCATCCTGCCACCTCCCCCGGAGCAGGGTGGAGCCGCAGACGGGACAGACCGTCACCTCGACGGAGTCGGGACAGTCGAGAAGATTGGCCATCTCCATTCGGCAGCGGTCGCAGAGCCCCAGGGGAGAGGGCCCGCCGCATCTCGGGCAGACGCTTTCAAGGTTCACATCCGCACCATCTGAGCGGTGGGAACCCCGCCGATCCGAAGTACGTTCTCGCCTTCGACGCAGCTCGTCTCGATGGCGCAAGCGACGGCCCTCTCCCCCACCATGTTGGCTATAGTGGCCCCGGAGAGGGCCTCTGCCACCTCCGGGGCGGTGGCCTCTTCCTCGCCGAAGAAGGCCGCCTCCACGGATAGGGATAACATTCCCTCGTCGAAGGTCTTTCCGAGAAGCTCGCAGTCGCAGACCGCCACCATCACCTCTCTGTTGACTTTGTGAATCTTGAGGTACATCATCTCAGATCTATCATCGTCGTCTTGCATCTTATCACATCAGGTAAGGTTCAAAAAGCCGTTTCTCGGCTCGAAGATGGCTCCGTCTCGTTTCAGCCTCTTTATGATCTCTTCGGCTTTATGTCTGTCCATCCCGAGATTGGCCTCGGCCCTTTCGAGGACGACCTCCAGGGGGGCCGGACCCTGGTGCGTCGAGCTCACCTCTTTTACGAGGTCTATCATTAACCGGGTCTTGTCTCTGGTGCTCTTGCTCATCCCCACCGCCAGGACATCGGCGTCGAGAAGGCCGGTCTCTGGATCGACCCCCACCTGGCGGAGGCAGGCCTCGACGATCCGGATCACCCTCTCGGCATCGCCTCCGGTGATCTCCTCGCTGAGCCGGAGCCGTGCGCTCGATTCGCTTAGCCTGAAGAGTGCCTCGAGCTGCCTTGCCGTAACCGGGACGGGCTTGTTTGAGTCCTGTCCCTGCTTTCTGAGGCTGACGTAGTATCCCTCCAGCCTCTCTCTCGCCTCATCGGAGAGGACGGGAAAGATGTTCTTTCGAGCGTAGGCTATGTACTTTCGAAGGACCCCAGGCTCGATGGCCGGGCGGATCACGTCCATCACCGCCTCCAGCTCCTCTTTCGAGTAGCCGCCCCGCGAGGAGATCTCGCCGGCGTAGGTGGTCTGGCCGATGTGGTGGGCGATCTTGGAGTCCCGGGCGTCGCTCGGCTCATCGGTGAGGACGAAGATAAGATCGAACCGCGACATGAGGGCCGGGGAGAGGTTGATCTGCTGGGATATCCCTTCGTACTTGTCGAAGCGGCCGAACTTGGGGTTTGCGGCGGCGAGGAGGGCGCACCGGGACTTGAGGGTCGCCATCACCCCGGCCTTCGCGACGCTGATCGTCTGCTGCTCCATCGCCTCGTGGAGGGCGGACCGATCTTCGTTTCTCATCTTGTCCATCTCGTCGATGCAGGCGATCCCCTTATCTGCCAAGACCAGCGCCCCGGCCTCGATCGTCCACCGGCCGTCGCCGAGCTCGTCCTTGACCGCCGTCGCGGTGAGGCCAGCCGAGGTGGAGCTCTTACCCGAGGTGTATATCCCCCGGGGGGAGAGCTTTGAGATGTAGCGGAGAAGCTGGCTTTTTGCGATCCCGGGGTCGCCGACCAGGAGGATGTGGATGTCGCCTCTGATCCTGGTCCCGTCGGGGAGGCCCTTGGAGACGCCGGAGAAGAGCTGGAGAGCCAGGGCCTCCTTCACCTCGTCGTAGCCGTAGATGGAGGGGGCGATCGACCTTTTGATCTTGTCGTAGATCATGGGGTCTTTTGAGAGGTCTCTTATCTCCCGCTCGTCCTCGGGTCTGATGTCGATCTCCTCGAACTCCTGCTCCATCATCTCGATGGAGTTTCCCTCCAAAAAGAGGTCGAAGTACGTGCTCTTGCCGGTCTGGGTCGTCCTCTGATATGATCGCAGAACGCCGCTGATGACCACCCGGTCGCCGGGGTAGATCATCCCGGTCATGTCGTCCTCCAGCTGGACGTCCAGAGTCTGGGGCTGCTCGCCCCCCCGGAGCTCTTCGGGGGACTCCTGGACCCGGACGTTCTGGGCGTCGACGAACCGGGACCGGTCCAGGAGGAGCTTGAAGGGGCCGCGGCGGTCGCAGGCCTCGTTGGGGCAGTCGTAGGGCTCCTGGAACTTGGAGGTGGTCTGATCCTTGTAGAAGAGGTGGCCGCACCTCTGGCACTCGAAGGCCGCCGAGATCACTTTGGGCCGCACCTCGGTCACCGTCCGGATGAGGCCCTCCAGGGCGATGAACCGACCGATGTGATCGCTCCGCAGCTCGCTCGTCTTAAACCTTCGAGGCAGGCCCGCGATCCGGAAGTGGGCCTTCTCCAGGAGAACGTCGATGGGCAGGTCGATCTCCAGGAGGGCGGTCTCGGCCGCCTCCAGGAGGGGCTCGGGCCGCTCCAAAAGCTCGTCTGCGAACTCTGGGTCGTACCGGTCGACGTCCGGGAACTTGATTACGAGGCTACGGCGAAGGGGGTAGGAGTCGGCGAGCTCCAGAAGCTCGTCCCAGTACCTGGACCTGATGAACTCCTCCCACTTCGCTACGGGATCTTCAACCATTACAGAGGATAGCTAAGGGCGGAGATGATATCTAAACTTTGTCAGGGTAAACATTATCAGGCCAGTCTTGGGCTGCGAGCTACATAGAGGAAGTCGGGGGCGAGAATGAGACGAGAGTTCAAACCCGACCCCTGTGCCTCATCCCCTCTTTCCGGTCGCCTTGAAGAAGGTGTAGCAGAAGACCCCGTCCTCTTCCGCCGTCCGGTACAGGTCACAGATCCCCAAATCGAACTCGTCGGGCCCCGTCAGACCGGCCGCCAGCGCCGCATCCCGGACCCCCTCGATCATGGCGGTGAAGGTCCTCCTGGTGAACCCCTCCGCCATCGCGGGCCTGCTGCCGTCGGCGTAGACCATCCGGGGCGAGACGGAGACCTCGGCGAACCCGGCCCGGGCGAGGAGCGGGTATAGCTCCCGGCCGATCATGGCGTTTCCGCCCGCTCGCTCCTGCAGGGTCACCTGGCAGTCAATGGCCCGCCGGGCCGCGAGGCTGTCGGGGTGAAAGTATGCAGAGCCGTGGTCTCCCTCTATCGCCGTGATCGTCCCGCCCGGCTTTATGAACTCCTTGAGGATCAAGAGCGCCTCGACCGGCCGCGGCAGGTGCTCCAGGACGAAGCAGACGAAGAGGTGGTCGAAGGAGGCCTTCGGGAAGGGGAGGTGGAAGATGTCCCCCTGGAGGACCCGGACGTTTGCGAGGCCCTCATCTTCGGCCTTCCCCCTCGCCTCGGCGGCGGAGGATCGGGAGATGTCGAGGGCGATTATCTTTGCACCGGGGCTATTTTTGGCGAGGGGGACGGTCTGGGCTCCCACCCCGCAGCCGGCCTCAAGGATGAGAGATCCCGGCGGGTAGGAGGTGTCGGAGTGGAGGAGGTCGACGAGGGTGGCGGC
>NZ_JBNGCU010000066.1:0-10156 GCF_049974945.1 Methanocrinis sp.
TATCCCAGGGTCATCTATTTTGAACTTGTAGAAGTCCACGTCCCCCGCCGGACTGATGCCCCCTCCACCAGCCGCTCCGATAGAGATCAAGGTCGCGTCCCCCAGCTCGCCGTTCGGCTCGTTGGGGTCCCCCTGACAATATGCCCCGGACAGTAAGGCCAAAAAAAGAAGAGCCGCAAAGATCAGTCCGAGGGCTGACCGTCTAGTTCGTTCCATCATATCGAAAATATATCGGCCTGAAATGCCAAAAACTTTGCGGTGGGAGCCAGCCCTATCAGCCGAAGAAGAAGAAGGGCGGACCGTCTCCGCCCCCTGGACAGGGCTCCAGAAGCCTGAGATCTGCCCCCTTCGAGCCTACCCCTCGGGGCCCAGGGTGACCATCACGTTGTCGAGACCGCCGACGTCCCTCATATTGCTGTACTCGCCCCTTATCCAGATCTCCGAGACGTCTTTCATTATGGAGTCGAAGCTCCCGCCAACCTCTCGAAAGGAGGACGGGACGAGGGAGACCTGGCGGCGGGTCCAGAATCCGCCGGGCGGATCGCAGGACCAGGAGAGATAAGATCCGTCCCGGCCGACGATGCGGACCACGTCCCCGAAGATGGAGCTGCCGTTTCCCGAATCGATCACCTTCAGCTCGAAGCTCAAGATCCCTCCGACGTAAGGGGTCCAGTCCCCGGCCCAGGATGAGGGGGAGACGTAGTACCAGGTCTGGCCCGACCCCAGGTCCTCGCCCAGAAGATAACCGCCCGGATTTCCTCCGGCCTCGCTCCAGGAGATGGAGACGTCGCGGCCTTCTCTCCAGCCCTCGTCTCCAAGATCGAAAGAGCTGACCAGGTCGGTGGCGATGGGCGGGGTGACCACCACGTTGTCGATCCCCTCGACGTCGCCTCTATCGGAGTACTCGCCCCTTATCACGACCCGATCCACAGACCTCATAACCTCCGAGAAGGCCTCCTCCGTCGTTTCGAAGGTCGCGGGGGTGAGGGCTATCCGGCGCCGGGTCCAGGCTCCTGCCGGCAGCTCTTCGGAGGATGAGACGGAGACGACCGAGCCGTCAGAGCCGATGATCCTCACCAGGTCCGCCTCGTAGGGCCCACCCCGGCCCGAATCGATCATCTTAAGGTCGAAGCTCAGAAAACCTCCGAGGTAAGGGGTCCAGTCCCCCGACCAGGAGCGCGGCGAGGCATAGTACCAGCTGCTACCGTCTCCGAGATCTTCGCCCATGAGAAAACCTCCGCCGTTTCCGCCCATCGCCGTCCAGGCGACGGAGACGTCGCCCTCAGGCCTCCACTCGCCGTCGCCCTCATCGAAGTCGGACGCCAGGTCCAGACCCGAGGGCGGCGCGACGACGACGTTGTCGAGGCCGATGATCGACCTCTTCTCCGTCCCGGAGCCTCCGATGGATATCCCGGCCACCGACCTCATAGCCCGCCGAAACTCGACCTCCGAGACCCCGAAGTTGGAGGCGTTGAGGACGACCTCGCGACCGGTCCAGAACCTCTCAGGCAAGGGAAAAGATGATGACAGGTGACGACCATCGGAGGTCGCGATCTTCACGCTGCTCCCATCAGGCTCCGGCCCCTCGGCCGCCACCAGCCTTCCGTCGAAGCTCAGAACCCCACCGAGATAACGGCTCCAGTCCCCAGACCAGGACTTCGGCGATTGGCAGCTCCAGCCGTCCCCCTCTATCACCACCTGAAGAAATCCGCCAGGATCGCCCCCATACCTCTGCCACGATAGTTGGGCTCCACCGCCTTTATACCACCCTTCATCGCCTTCGTCGAAGGTGCTGGCCAGGGTCTGGGCCGACCCCTGCAGCCCGAGCAGGAGGAGCAGAGCCGAAGAGAGTGCACAAATCAGCTTCATATGAGTATCCCCACCAACTTCTGCATATGTAATATAATATCTTTTGTGCGTCCAATCCGAACTTCGAAGGGCTTATCCCGAAGATTTGGGTCATCTGGAACCGTTATGATCTTCGGCCACCTCGCTTGAGAGAGGGACCGAAATGTTATGAAAAAGCGGGAGAGACGACCCCCCCTCTTCCGGAGAGGCGATATTGAAAAAGACGCAACCATCGGTTCTGTTTCGCAACACCTAAATATAGACCCGGCCAACCACCTCTGAGATGTTCGAGGCCTGGGACGAGTACCATCTGGTCAACGGAGAGCTTATTGGGCTGACGGAGAGCCTGCCCAGCTCGGGGTTGGGCGAGGTGATAAAGTACGTCCTCACCTCGCCCGGAAAGAGGGTACGGCCCCTCATCCTCGTCCTCTCCTCGGAGGCGTTCGGATGCAGTGCCTCTGAATCGGTGGACGCCGCCCTGGCCATGGAGCTGGTCCACGCCGCATCCCTCGTCCACGACGACATCCTCGACTGCGGTACAGAGCGACGGGGCGCAGCCAGCGCTTTTCATAAGTATGGGATGGGGGCGGCCCTCCTCTGCGGCGACTACCTCATATCCAGATCCATAGGCCTCATGTCCGGCTACAGCCGGCCGGTGATCGAGGCCTTCTCCCAGGCCTGCATGGAGATGTCAGAAGGGGAGATGCTGGACCTCGCCAGCAGGAACAGGCCCGAGGACTACTACCTCTGCATCTGCAAGAAGACGGCGTCGCTCATCTCCGCCTCCTCCAAGATCGGATGCCTGATAGCAGGCGCCGACGAAGAGGACGTCACCCTCTTCGAGAGCTACGGGATGCACCTGGGCCTCGCCTACCAGATCGCCGACGACCTGAACGAGTTTTTGGGCGTAGAGAAGGGGAAGTCCTCGGAGAAGACCTCCGCAACCCTTCCCGTTATTTACAGCAGGGATCACTCGACGGAGACGACATTGACCCTCTGCGCCGAGGCGATCCGGGACCACTGCCGCGCCGCGAAGAGGGCCCTCGCCGAGGCCGGCGGAGAGGATAAGATCAAGGCGAGGCTTGGAAGCATCGTAGATAAGTGGGGAGAAGAATGCAAGTCGCTGAAAAACCGCTGCTGAAGATAGAGGCCGAGACCGAAGGGGACAGAATCGCCTTCCGGGCGACGGGAACCCTTTCCCGGGTCGCAGGCCCCGTCATCAGGAAGATCAACGAGACCTTCGAGAACGAGAAGCCGATCAGCTCCGGCCCCGACCAGATAATCTTCTCCACCTGGATCCCCCCGGCCCCCAGCCCCGCCTTCGACCGTATGATCTCATCTCAGGTGGCGGCCCTGACCAGGAGGAGGGTCCCAGACCAGACCTCCATCGCCATCATCCGGGCCTGCCCCAACGACTGCCTCCACTGCAGCGCACCGTCCCGAAAGGGGGAGGTCCTCGGCTCCGAGGAGATCAAGAGGGTGATCGGCGAGGCCCTGGACCTCGGATCCTACCTGATCTCCTTCGACGGGGGCGAGCCGATGCTCAGGCACGACCTTCCAGAGCTGGTGGCCGAAGTCGACGAGAGGGCGATATCGACCTCCTTCTCCAGCGGCTACGGCCTGACCGAGGAGCGGGCAGAGTCTCTGAAGAGGTCCGGCCTCTACGCGGTGAGGATCAGCATCGATAGCCCCGATCCTCAGAAGCACGACCGGTTTCGAGGAAGAGAGGGGGCCTTCTCCGATGCCCTCTCGGGAGTCAAGAATGCCCTGGCCGCAGGACTGATGACAGACCTATTCATGGTGGCCTCCCCCATTAACATCGACCAGCTGGAGGACGCCTACAACCTGGCGGCGGAGCTGGGGGCTCACGAGCTCTCTCTCTACGAGATCGTGGCGGTGGGGAGGTGGTCGTCCCACTTCGACGAGGTCTTGAGCAAGGGGGACGTGGACCGACTCCGTCGATTCCACCAGGAGAAGAACCGCTCGGCTGAGGGGCCCCGGGTCAGCGCCTTCCCCTACCTCCTCGGCCCCGAGATGTTCGGCTGCTTTGCGGGACGAAGGTGGATTCACGTCGACGCCTCCGGCGACGTCCTTCCCTGCGCCTACATGCCCATCTCCTTTGGGAACGTCCGGGAGAAGAGCCTTCAGGAGATCTGGAGGGAGATGGGACGGGACCGGTGGCTCCGGCGAAAGGCCGGGGGCTGCATGATGAAGGACCCCGATTTCAGACGGGCTCACCCCTTCATATTCGAGCCGGAAGGGTGAACTCTACCGGCCTCGGTTCCGAAGAACAGAACAATTTTATACCCAGAAAGCCATCATCGGAGAACGGGGGTTAAAGTTCTATGATAAACTGTAAGCTAGTGCTATTATCTCTGGCCGCCCTGATATCGTTGGTATCCGCCGCGGCTGCAGGGGACTGGCTGGGCAACGAACTGGAGATATCGGACATACATCATACGGCCGATTACCTATCCAAGACGGGCAGCGCCAGCAAGAACGATACGAACGTCGACGAGACCGACGGCGGCATCGCCGCCCTGCCGACGGCAAAAGCCGATCGTGAGGTTTACGACATAGGCGGGACGGGGACGGCGGCTCAGCCTCCTCTCGCAGAGACCGCGAACGCCGCCGAGCCGTCGGACTATTCGGGGAGATGGTCCTTTGCCATGGCCGAGGAGACCACCCGATCTATAGATCTGGCCCTCTACCAGAGGGGAGACCTGGTCTTCGGCAGAGGGGTGATGGGAACGTCTGACAGCTCCGCCGCCGGCGCCGCATCATCGGAGGACCGGGGTATCGGCTCGATGGTCGACTGGCTGAACCAGCCGCCTGCAGGCCTCGAATCCGCGAGCCAGGCCGCGGCCAGCGGGACGGTCGTGGGGAGCGATCTGAAGCTCGACCTGGTATCCCTCGACTCCATAGCCCTCTACAGGTTCGACCTCTCCCTGACCGGAGATCTCGTCTCCGGGAGCTATTCGGCCTACGGGAGCGACGGGTCGGCCTGGAGCGGGACCGTAACAGGCACCCGGAAGAGCTGAGGGCGGAGAGGATAAGAGCAGATCAGAAGTCCGGGCAGATCGGCCCGGCAAATTCGTCATCATCATAAAGAGCAAGGAGGTTTGCGATAAATGAGATCTCAAAAAGCTTTGATGTTGCCGCTGATCTTATTGGTGGCTTTTGCCTTCCCCGCAGCATCTTTTGACTACCTCAGCGATACGAGCGGGAGCGGGATCAAAGAGGACGTGAGCGAGGCCTTCGGCGATGAGTCCCTCTTCTACACCGACCCCGCCACCGGGATGAGCCCCGACGTCGCCGACGACAGCAGCGTATCGACACCGCCGACCACCACCGGGTCGCCCTGGTCGAACGTCGAAGGCAGATGGACTTTGAACCTCGTCGACACCGCCTCCAGGACCGTCGACCTCACCCTTTACCAGTACGGAAACGAGGTCTTCGGGAGGGGCGTCATGACCACGGGGGTCAACTCCCAGGATATAACGGCCGCAGGGTTCACAGAGGGGTCCAACCTGTCCCTCCGTCTGGTCACCGTCGGCGGAAACACCATGTACAGGCTCAGGACCACCGTGGGTGAAAACAGCATCTTCGGCCCTTACAACGCCTACTCCTCGGATGGTACATTTTGGGCAGGAAACTGCAACGGGAACCGCTTCTATTCATCTGGCACGACCGCGCCGTCTGAATCCACCGGCATGATCAGCATCGGAAGTGTCGGACTTCAGTGATGAGGGTGCGGTCCTTCCAACTTTTTTATCTGGTTTGATATCTGGGGGGATTTTATTATATGAAAATAATTCTCATGTTGATACCGGCGCTCCTCATGGCGGCGTATCCGGCATCGGCGGAGGAGACGACCGAAGATGAATGGCTCGGAGTCGGAAGTCTGCGGATCGTGGACGTTCATCATACCGAGGGATACATCGCCGGAATTAGGAACCTCTCGGGCGAGAACGAGACCGGTTTGATCGAGCCCGCCCTTCCTGGCCAGACGCCAGCGGAGGTCGCCGGAGTCTGGACGATCTTCCTTGCGGATCGGGAGACCCGGAGACTGGACCTCACCCTCTATCAGGCCGGCGGAGAGGTCTTCGGTGAGGGGACCATGGCCTCGGGGAGCAGAACCTGGACGGTCACCGCAGCGGGGTATGCGACTTCCGAGATTCTGGATCTGCGCGCGGTCACCTTGGGCGATCCGACCCTCATCAGGTTCAGGCTGAACCTCACGACGAGCCCCCTCGTCGGGAGCTACGCCATCTACAGGCTTGTGGGCCTCTCAGAGTCCGGGACAGTCTCCGGGTACAGAACCCCAACTCCGGCCACGCATCTCCGTACTGCCCAGACCGGGGAGGGGTCTCCTCCGGATATCGCAGGCAGTTTCACCGCCGGGTCGGCAGCGGCCTGAAATGAGTCTTGAAGATCGTGAGTTTCGTCGTTAAGAGGAGTTTGGAGAGATATGAGATACCTAAGTATGCTGTTGCTTTCTATATTGATATTCTCTTTTGTCCTGGGAGATTCCGAGGGGCTTTGCCCTCGGCTCCGCTACGCCGATAACGTCGAGTGGCTCGGCGCAGGCGATCTCGGCTTCGATCTCGATGTGCCGGAGCAGAACGCCAACGAGCCGGTGGAGCCGATGGCATCCGAGACCGAGGAGGAGAGCGAGTCCAAAACCGACAATCACCAGAGCTCGAACGCCGACGGCGTCGACGAACTCGAGCCAGGGATCGCCGAAGGGGCTAGGATCGAATCGGGCACAGAGAACCGGGTCGATCTGACTCTCACCGGGGACGTCACCGGAAGGGTCGACCTCGTCATCTTCCGATCAGGGGAGATCGTCTTCGGGACCGGGAGCCTGACGACAGGGGGCGTCAAAGGCGCGGTTGGCGTCAGCGGATCGATTGCTGACCACGACCTGGTCCTCCACATGGTGCCGGTGGACGGATCCCGTCTCTACGTTCTGGACCTAGAGATCGAAGAGGGATCGATCCGGGGGAGGTACGAGGCGATCGGCTCTGACGGTCGACAGCTCTCGGGCACGGCAGACAGCAGCTTCTTCGCCTGATCGATCTGCCCTCTACCTCGTCCTCCTTTTTGTATTTTCAAGCATCGACAGCAAAAGAGTTATCCCCCTGCCGATAGATGGGAGGACGATGGAACGGAAGCCTTTGAGGATGGGCTCGGTCAAGGAGGTCTACGACCTCGGCCGGGAGCTGGAGTTCAGGTTCACGGATAGGATATCCGTCTTCGACAAGGTGATCCCCAGCCTCATCCCCCACAAGGGGGAGACGCTCTGCAGAGAGGGGGTCCACTGGTTTTCGCGGGCGGAGAAGATGGGTATCGCCACCCACTTCAAGACGTTTCTCCCCCCCAACGGGATGCTGGTCAAGAAGGCGGACGTGATCCAGCCAGAGAAGATCAGGCCGGGGTCGGGAAACTACCTCATACCCCTGGAGGTCATATGCAGGTGGTATGCGGCGGGGTCGATCTTTGACCGGCTGGAGGCCGGGAAGGTCAAGCCCCAGGACCTCGGATTCCCGAGAGGCAGGAGGGTGGAGTACGGCGAGCCCCTCCCCGAACCCTACATCGAGGTCTCAACGAAGCTCGAGAGGGTCGACCGGCTCCTCGACCGGGCCGAGGCCCTGAAGATATCGCAGATATCGCCCCAGGAGTACGATCAGATTCAAGAGACCGTCCTCAAGATCGACCAGGATATCAGAAGAGAGGTGGAGCCGAGGGGGCTCATCCACGTCGACGGGAAGAAGGAGTTCGCCTTCGACCAGGGAAGAAACCTGATGGTCGTCGACGTCTACGGGACAGCCGACGAGGACCGGTTCTGGGACCGGGCGAAGTACGAGGAGGGGGAGTTCGTCGACCTCTCCAAGGAGTACGTCCGCCAGCACTACCGAAGGACAGGGTACAAGGACCGGCTCTACGGCGCGAGGGAGAGTAACGAGCCCGAGCCGGATATACCGCCCCTCCCCGGGGACGTGATATCCCAGACGAGCGAGATCTACATCAGGCTCTTCGAGATGATCACCGGAGAGAAGTTCGAGAGCTCTGCCTGAGGGAGGCCGAAGGACGGGGTGCCGAGATGGTGGGGGAAGGGGGGAGCTGATGAGAAGAGTCTTGCTGGTGCTGGTCCTGGCGGCGGCCTTTGCGGGCTGCATCGGTGATCAGGCGGCACCGGAGGGTGCAGAGGTCAAAGAGAGGATGAGAGAGGCGGTCGGCGATCTGGAGTCCTACCGGTTCGAGATCGAGATGGACCAGACCGTCGAGTTCCATAACTTCGATGGCGAGGGGTCCCTGGAGGGGGAGATGATATCCCTCCACTGGACGGGGGCGATCAACCTCAGCGACCAGAGCTCGGCGGAGGTCTCCAGATCGAGGAGGGCGACTCTGGCCGGGAACGAGACCGCCGAGGAGACGGTCGAGGTCTACTTCCGAAACCAGACCCTCTATCAGAAGATGGGGGACGATTGGATCGGCCTCTTGCAGCCCGACCCGGCGTTGGGGATCGAGAAGATCGACCAGCTCTCCCATCTGATGGAGATGATGGAGAGGTCTGAGGTGGCGGTGGAGGGGTATGAGACGGACGGAGGCCGAAAGCTGATCAGGCTGAAGGTCACCCCCGACGACGACACCGCCTACGGGATCATGCTGGGGCAGATAAGCTCCGTCGACCCTCGAATACCTCTGATGATCGATATGAGCGCACTCTTCGAGAGGGGCAGAGAGCTGGACTGGACGGTCTGGGCCTCGGAGGAAACCTTCCTTCCCACCGAGAGCAGGATCTCGACGGTCTACAGCGCCGGGCCGGGGGTCCTGAGGATGCCGCCCGAGTCGCCCGAAGACCTCGAGATCCGGTTCGAGACCCTGGAGGTGAGGAGGTTTGGCGGCTACAACGAGCCGGTCGTGGTGGTCCTACCCCAGGAGGCGAGAGGTGCCCCCGTCCTCCGGCCGGACCTTCCGGAGGGCGCAAACGTCTCTTCGTTCTGAAGATGGGCGTGATCTCTGTTCCGGTTGAGGAGCGTGGAGAGGACGGAGACGGAAGGCCGGAGGTTGATGGGATGAGAGGAGGACCCGAGTTCTTTTTTTTGAGGGAGAAGCCGGCGATGGCGCTTCTGGCTGTCAGGGACCTGGACCCCGCCTACCCTTCAGCGGTGGCGAAGACGATCGACTCCACAGTCCCCCACACCCTAAAGATCCTGGCCGAAATGGAAGAGCAGGGTCTGATCTGCTCCCGGCCCGAGGGGAGGATCCGGAGGCTCGATCTGACCGACCACGGCAGGGGGGCGGCAGGCGCCCTCTCCGACCTGATCGAGTACCTGGGGTCGGGACCGAAATCGGGATCGATAGGAGATCTATGGAGGAGGCTCGCCCGGCTGGAGAGGGCCGTCGGCGAGGCGGAGGGCCTGCCAAGAGAGGCGGCCGAGCTTCGGCTGGGGCCCCTCCGCCGGGACCTCGCGCTGCTGATGAGGGCGGGAGAGGAGGCCGAGGTGGAAGGGGGCGAAGAGCTGCGGTCCGCCGCCGGGGCCCTGGACCTGGCGATAAGAAGGGCGATCGGGGCGGAGGAGAAGGGCGATCATGAGCGATGAATCCCGCCCGGAGGGGGGCGATCTGGATTTTGGTTTTTCGGTCGTCTCCTGGACCGGCGGGAAGGACGGCTGCCTTGCGGCCTATCGGGCGATCTTGCAGGGCGTGAAAGTAAGCCATCTCCTGAGCTTCTGGAACGTGAAGAGGCAGGGGGCCCACGAGGTGGACCCGGGCCTCCTCTCCGCCCAGGCCGAGGCGATGGAGATCCCCCTCATACGAAGGGGCTTTGAATCCTACGAGGAGGAGTTCAAGAGGGTCGTCAGGTACCTGAACGGTAGGGGTGAGAGGGGCGAGTGGATCGATTCCGCCATCTTCGGCCACATCCAGACCCACAACCGGCTGGTGGAGAGGATCTGCCAGGATCTGGAGATCGAGCTTCTGATGCCCATCTGGAGGATGGACTCCGAGGAGATCATCGAAGAGGTCGTCGCCGCCGGGTTTGAGGTGGTCCTGGTCGCGGTCAGGGCCGACCTTCTGGGAGAGGAGTGGCTGGGCAGAAAGATCGACGAGAAGTTCGTCGCCGACCTCCGGGCCCTCGACTCTTCCATCGACCCCTGCGGCGAGAACGGCGAGTTTCACACCCTGGTCCTGGACTGCCCCCTCTTCAAAAAGAGGCTGAAGATAGCGAGAAGCGAGGCGACTTTGAGGGAGGATCTCTGGTTTCTGGACGTCCTGGAGTTCGGGGTCGAGGAGAAGGAGG
>NZ_JBNGCU010000067.1:0-9919 GCF_049974945.1 Methanocrinis sp.
GGCCACGGCCTCGATCTCGTCGCCTGTGGCTCCGGCCTGGACGGCGACGTTCTTGGCGTGCAGCGACATGTGACCCCTCTGGATCCCCTCGGTGGCGAGAGCCCGGAGGGCTGCGAAGTTCTGGGCGAGGCCCACCGATGCCAGAATTCGTCCCAGGTCGTCGGCGGACGCAAGCCCCAGGATCTTCATGTTGGCCCGAGCCACGGGATGGACCCGAGTCGCGCCGCCGACGGTCCCCACGGCGACGGGAAGCTCGATCGATCCCACCAGGTCTCCGTCCCGGTTCTTCTCGTAAACTGAGAGGGAGTGATAGGTTCCGCCCCTGGCGGCGTAGGAGTGGGCACCGGCCTCGATGGCCCGCGTGTCGTTTCCGCTGGCCATGGTCACCGCGGTCACGCCGTTCATGATCCCCTTGTTGTGGGTCGCGGCCCGATAGGGGTCGCTTTCGGCAAGGGCGCTCGCGAGGACGATGCCGTCGACGACCTCGGGCCCGCCTATCTCCTCGGCCTTGAAGACGGCCCGGGCCCTGGCCAGCCGGAGATCTGCGAGGTTAGATATGATCCGCAGGTACACCCTCCCGCCGGTGATCTCCTCGATGAAGGGGGCCAGGGCCTCGGCCATGGTATTGACGGCATTGGCTCCCATGGCGTCCCTGCAGTCGACGAGGAGGTGGACGACCACCATCGGCCCCTTCCTGGTAAAGACGACCTTCGCCTCGAGGCCGGCGACGCCTCCTCCATACCTGACCAGCATGGGGTCCTTCTCGTTCGCTCGAGCTGCTATCTCCTCAGTCCGGGCCAGGATGGCAAGCCTCGCGCCGAAGGGGTCTTCGACCCCGGTAACCTGGATCAGAGCCCTCATCACCGGCCTTGTGCTGCTGGTGACAAAGCCTCCCCCTGCCAGGGCCATCCTCGCCCCGTTGCTGGCGGCGGCGATGACGGAGGGCTCCTCCGTCGCCATGGGGATGAGAAGCTCCCGGCCGTCGATCAGAAAGTTCGTCGCGATCCCCAGGGGGATAGCGAAGAGACCCACCACGTTCTCAACCATCTTGTCGGCCTGGTCGAGGGAGAGGCCGTGGCTCGCGATAGCCCCGGCCTCCTCCTCGGAGAGGCCCGCCTTATCCGCCACCATCTTGAGCCGATCCGAAGCGGCAAGCTTGTAAAAACCCGAAATTCTCGACGTATTCAATATAACAACCTCCACAAAGCCCAGAGAGGTGAAGGCTCGTCACCAGAGGGGAAAAACTTTATGCCAGCCGGCACTTCTTTTTATGTGTCAAGATCGTCGCCCTCGAAGATAGACGAGGAGATCAGAAGGCTGGAGGAGGCCGTGGGGCGGCTGAGCCCCGTCCAGAAGATGCTTCTTGGGACCGACGGCTCGGTGACTCGCCTTCTCGAGGTGGTCACCGGAAGCCCCGTTGAGATCGAGACCCAGGTCCAGGAGGTGGTGGCCGCCGACGAGATCCTATCTCGCGAGCTGGAGATCGATCCCGGGGACGATGTGAACTACAGGGTGGTCAAGCTCAAAAACTCCGTTTCGGGAGAGGTCCTCATTCACGCCACCTCCTTCACGCCGCTGAAGCGGCTAGATGACCGTTTTCGCGAAGATCTGATGAGGGCGGACGTCCCCATAGGAACGATCCTCAAGAAGCACAGGATCGAGTCGAGGCGCGACCTTTTGAGGGCCCGGGCGCTTGAGGGGCCGGGCGAGATGAACGAGATCTTCAAAGTCTTCGGAAAGGAGCCGATGCTCTCCAGGGACTACAGGATCATCAGGCACGGCCAGCCTCTTATGGCCATCACCGAGACCTTCCCCTACAACAACTTTCAGGACAGAAGGAGGGTGGTGGTGGAGACGCCCTCTCGGATCCACCTGACCCTCACCGACCTCGCCGGGGACTGTGGCCGGGTCGACGGCAGCGTGGGGGTCGCCCTCGCCGATCCCTCGATCGTGGTGGAGGCCCAGAGGGGCGAGGAGCTATCCGTCCGGGGCGAGAACGCCGAGAGGGCGAGGGCGGCGGCGGAGGCGGTGATGGAGCTTCTCGATCTCAAAGGCGCAGGCGCAGAGATCACCATCCGGCACTGCTACAAGCAGCATGTCGGCCTCGGCGGGGGAACGCAGCTCGCAATGGCCGTAGGAAAGGCGCTCTGCGAGCTATACGGCCGGACTGCATCGGCCCGCGAGATCGCCGCCGCCGTCGGCCGGGGCGGCACCAGCGGGATAGGGGTCGCCGCCTTCGAGAGGGGGGGTTTCATCGTAGACGGCGGCCACTCCTTCGGCCCGGGAAAGGAGAAGACAGACTTCCGCCCCTCCTCCGCATCATTTGGGGTCACCCCCCCTCCGGTGATATTGCAGGCCAGCCTTCCAAAGTTCTGGACCTTTCTTCTGGCGATGCCGGATATACCCAAAGGGGCCCACGGCCGCCACGAGGCGGACGTCTTCGGGGCCTTCTGCCCCGTCCCTCGGGGCGAGGTGGCAGAGCTCTGCCGCGAGATCCTGGTCAGGATGATCCCCGCTGTCCTGGAGGGGGACCTGGACGGCTTCGGCAATGCTGTGAACAGGGTCCAGGATCTGGGGTTCAAGAGGGTGGAGGTGGGGCTGCAGCACCCGCTGATAGGAAGGCTGATGGAGGCGATGAGGTCGGCGGGGGCGGCGGGAGCAGGGCTCAGCTCCTTCGGTCCCACCGTCTACGCCGTCGCCGACTCCAACGCCAGGGATATCGAGGCCGCGGCGATGGAGGCGATGAGGGTGGTGGGAGGCGAGGTCGTCGTCACCAGGCCCAAAAACTCGGGGGCACAGATGAGGTCCGCCTGAACTTTGCGTTGAATTAAATCGATCTATTATGGACGGGATGATCATAGATGAGCGAGATTCAAAGGCTTCTTGAACGGCTGAGCAACGCCCACGGGATATCAGGACGCGAGGGGTCGGTCCAGGAGATGGTGGAAGAGGAGATCAGGCCTTATGTCGACGAGATCAGGGTCGACAAGCTCGGAAACCTGGTAGCCACCAGGAAGGGCGAGCGACCCAGCGTGATGATCGCAGCCCACATGGACGAGATCGGCCTCATGACCAAGTACGTCGACGAGAAGGGTTTCATCAGGTTCGTTACCATCGGAGGCTGGTTCGACCAGAGCCTCTTAAACCAGAGGGTGGTCATCCATGCCGATTCGGGACCGATATACGGCGTTATAGGGTCGAAGCCGCCTCACGTGATGAAAGACGAGGAGCGGAAGAAGCCGATCGAGATCAAGGATATGTTCGTGGACGCAGGCTGCAATGATCAGGACGAGGCGAAGGCCCTCGGGATCAATCCGGGAACCCCAGTAAGCCTCGATAGAACATTTGCAAAGCTTGCGGGCGATAGGGTGACTGGTAAGGCCTTCGACAACCGGGCCGGGGTCGCCATGATGATCGAGGCGCTGAAGCGGACGAGATCGGAGTCTGCGATCTATGCCGTGGGGACGGTCCAGGAGGAGGTGGGGCTGAAGGGGGCTAAAACGAGCGCCTTCGACCTTCGTCCCGACGTCGCCCTGGCCACGGACGTCACCATCCCCGGAGACCATCCAGGGATCGAGAAGAAGGACTCGAATCTAGAGATCGGGAAGGGGCCCGTCATCGTCATCGCCGACGCCTCGGGTCGGGGGCTGATCGCAACGGAGAAGGTGGTGGACTGGCTGGCTGAGACTGCCCGGGAGTTCGAGATCGAGGTTCAGATGGACGTCTCCGGCGGCGGGACCACCGACGCAACAGCGATTCAGCTTACGAGGGAGGGGATCCACACCGGCCTCATCAGCATCGCCACCCGCTACATCCACTCACCGGTCGAGGTTCTGAGCATCAAAGACCTGGAGGCCTCAGCCGATCTGATCGCCCGGGCCCTGGAGACTGCGCCGAGGTACTTCAAGAGCGAGTGATTAGGGCGACCTTCCTTCTTCCTTTTGGGAAGGTCACGATAACACCTTTTTCAGATCTGGGTTTTCAGGTCGGGATCTTTTGATACCCCTCTTCCAGAGAGCTCGAACCCCACCGCTCCGAAGGAACGACTGGACAACTATATCAAAAACATCAAAAAAATGGCTCAGACGCCCTCCTCTCCGGGAGGACGCGAGAACTCTCGGCCTAGCTGCTGCCTATCAGGCTGATGACCGTATAGGCGAGGAGCGTGCCGACGACGAAAACCACCGCAAAGGCGGGATAGGCGATCCCTGATGAAATCAACTCTGCTGCCATCTTTATCATCTCACTACGAGGACGGGGCAGGTTGCCCAGTACAGGACCTTCTGGACTACGCTCCCGATGAGGAGCTTGGTGACGCCGCTCTCACCGTGGCTTCCCATGACGATCAGATCGACTCCTTCGGTCCTGGCGAGGTCGACGATCATGTTGGCGGGCGCTCCGGACTTGACCACCGTCTCCACTTCCACGCCAGCCTCCTCGGACATCTTCTTGATCTCGGCCACGGCCTTCTCACCGCCGGCCTGGAGCTTGGCCTCGATCTCCTTCTTGTCGGCGCCCAGCTGCCTCACCGCGCTGGCCACGACTACCTCGTTCACAATGTAAACTCCGAGCACCTTCGCGCCGACCGCCTTTGCCAGGTCTACGCCGTGCTGTACCGCGACCTTGGACTTTGCAGAGCCGTCTGTAGCAACTAAAATCCGATCGTACATTTTATCACACCTCTCAAATCTCCCTACAACCTTCTGCGCCTTTTGAGTTTATCCATTACGCCTTTGATATAAATAGGTATCTTTCCGATACCGGCATCTAGAAGCCTTATAAAGGGCGTTGGGACAACCTCCTATCTCACTATCATCATAGGCGTGCTGGACCATTCCAGGACCTTCTGGGCCACGCTGTCGAGCGAGCCATCGGAGCCGTCCGTGGCGATCAGGATCTTCCTGTACATCCAATCCCGCCTCCTGGAGATCTCACTCTTCCGTATAAAAAACTATCTTTTCGCTAGCAGCATCCTCACAGCCAGGAGGGCGGCGTTCTCACCGGAGTCGATTCCCATACAGGCGACGGGAACTCCTGGTGGCATCTGGGATATGGCCAGGAGGGCATCAAGGCCTCCCAGCTTTGCGCTCACCGGGACCCCTATTACAGGCCGATCGGTCCGAGAGGCGATGAAGCCGGGGAGGGCGGCGGATAGGCCTGCCACGGCTATGAAGATCTTCGCGTCGGTCTCCTCGATGTACCGCTCCAGCTCATCGGGGTTTCTGTGGGCCGAGAGGACCCTCTCCTCGTGGTCGATCCCCTTCTCCGCGAGAACCCGGAGGACTTTCTCCACCACCTGACTGTCCGATTTCGATCCCGATATGACTGCAACCTCGGTCATGATGGCCAAACCCTCAGAAGGCTAGTCTTCTAGCGTCTATCTAGGGGAGGTTATTCTCTCCCAGAAGCTCGTGCTGCTTTTCAAGGCTCATCCTGATCAGGGTCTCGAATATCTCCTTCGTCGCGCCAGCGTCGAGGCCGAGCTCGGTGGCGTTGTCCAGGGCTCTCTTCATCACCAGCTTCTCCTGATCTTTGTCCTCGATTCCGACGCCGAGAGCCCTCTTGGCCTCGAAGATATCTTCTGCAAGCCTAATCCGCTCTTCTATCAGCTTTAATATCTCCTGATCAACTCTATGCACTTCTATGCGAAGATCTTCCAGGCTCATCATCGCCACCTCGATCCTTTGGATGAGCCTCTGTTGTTAACCTTCGTCCTTATCACCCTTCCGCCCAGATCCAGCCACGCCGATTCGACCTCGTCGATATTTTCGTCTTCCACCAGGGCGGCATAGGCGGGGCCAGTCCCCGAGAGGCTCGCTCCTCTGGCGCCAGAATTGAGGGCCGTGAAGATGGGATCGCTGGAAAGCCTCAGAGCGCTGCAGTAGACTAAGCCGTTGATGGTCATGGCCCTGGCGTACTCGCCGGCGAGGGCGAGGTCGAAGATCAGGTCTGCGATAGGCGCAAGGAGCCTCGACCTTCGAACGTCGGTGTCCTTCGAGAAGAGCTTCTCCTCCGGGACCAGGAGGAGGACTTTTGAGTCCATCTCCTCTCTCTTGAGAAGCTCCATCTTCCGGTTGTCGGTGACCACGACGCCCCCCAGCATCGATGCGGCGGCGTCGTCGAAGGCTCCTGTTATGGTGACCCCGGCCTCTCGTGCCGCGGCCACTCCGATCCTCGTCGCCTCCAGGGGGTCGAGCTCCTCGCCGAGGGCGTCCAGGGTCGCCAGGATGGCGGCGTTGGCAGCGGCGCTGCTGCTCTTCAGCCCCCGGGCGAGGGGGATCTCGCTTTTGGTCCGGACGATCCCACCGGCCTCAACGCCGAACCTCCCGAGGACCAGCTCTGCGGATCGAACGATCAGCCGGTCGTCTATGCCCGGAACGTCGCCTCTGACCCGCGGGGAGTCGTCCAGCACCACCTCGGCGGAGGTCTTCAGATCCACCCCCAGGGCCGAGCCCTTCCAGTTGGCGACGGCGTTCAGGACTGTGGCAGCGCCCAGGGCCGTCGCCCTTCCCCTTCTCCTCAAGATAACCCCGACTCGATCATGGTCTTCAGCTTCTCGAAGTCTCCGGCGACCTCCTCTTTGCCGCTTTTGGTGTACTTCTCGATCAATTTCTCGATCATCTCAAGCTCCGATATGGCGGAGCTGAAGACCGGCTCGTAGCTTCCGAGCAGAAAGAGGGGTATGACGACGGCTCCGCCCCGGATCGTCTGCTCAGTCAGCCCGTTCACCACCACCACGAAGGTGTAGGCCTTGTAGCCGAGGCCTGCCGCGATGTTCTTGGCGAAGCTTCCGATCTGCTGGATCCTCCGGGTGGAGAGGTTCTTGTAGGCGGCGACCGAGTCCTTGTACTCTATGAACATGAGAGCTTCATCGGTCCAGAGGATGGCGTCGTACTCGACGATGGCGACGGAGTTCTTCTGCGCCACCACATTGAAGAGGACGCCGCGGCACCAGGAGAGGTTAAGGTTGAGCCTGAAGTCCAGCTCCGTCTCCTGGACGGTCCTGGACTTCAAGACGTAAGGGTCACTCCTCAGCTCTATCATGGATGGGAGAGTCGCCTCGGCAGATAAAGGATTTTCCTTCACTCCCGTTGGCGGGGCAAAGGGATAAGGCCGACCTCACCCAACGACCTCATGGTGAAGATGATTTGACGGAGAAGAAGAGGACGCAACAGCTTGGAGTCAGGATTCCCGAGAGCCTGGAGCCGGTCTACTCGAACCTGATCAAGATCAGCCACGCCGATGACGAGGTCACCCTGACCTTCCTGCACAAGATCCCCGAGACGAATTTGGCCCAGGGAAGGGCGATCGTGACCATAACCCCCCAGCACGCCAAGAGGCTGCTACGGGCCCTCAGCGCGAACCTGAAGAGGTACGAGGCGACCTACGGCGAGATCAAGCTCCCCGAGGACAGCGGGGCGAGAGAAGAGAGCAGCAACGTCGAGGTGGCCTAAAGGCCGGTCCGGTCGACCGGGCCAGGTTCATCTCGCATCTCCTCAGGCTTCAGCCCTCGGCGAAGCTTTTGATCAGGCCTGGAATGGTCCGGGGCCGAGCCCTGGCGAGTGCGATCCCCGCCGAAAATCCCTTTCTGAAGAAGGTGCCCGAGAGGGCGAGGTTCCTTTTCGCGAGATCCGCCGCGAGCCGGTCTATCTCCTCGTCGGCCATCCTCCCCAGGGTCAAGAGAGACGCCCGGCCCATCCGATACTCCAGGCCGAACTCCCGGCGCCAGAGACGGTCGTAGGGCGAGAGGTTCCTTTTCGAAACGTCGCCAGATTCCACCGCCCCGGCGGCGACCTCGCCCGCCATCCCCCCCGCCCGGATGGCGTAGGCCATACCGCTCATCCCCGCCGCCGCTCCGGTCACCATCAGCGAATCGGAGACGATCTCGTCCGGCAGCGCAGCGATGGCGTCCCCGCCCCGGTTTATGGAGACGATCTTCATCTCTCTGACGTCGTAGTCGGCGGACTTGTATTTCTTGAAGTGCTCCACGAACCGGTCCAGGTAGGCCCGAACGTCCCGGCCGTGACCTCGGACGAAGACGCCCAGGGTGGCAAGATCCCCCCCGCCGGGGGAGAAGGTCGCCTTCCAGCCCGGCGAGATCGAGCCGATGAAGTACTCGAAGCGCCTCTCCTCCCCCAGGCCAGCAAGCTCGACCACCGCCTCGGCGGCCCAGGCGACGTCCTCGGGGTGGCGGAGGGGCGATAGCCCCTCCTGCCTCGCAATCATCCCATCGACCCCGGAGGCGTCGATCACCACCTGGGCTCCGATCTCGCCGAGGTTGTCGGTCTCGACCCGACGACCAGAGCCCGCGAGGGGAGCTTTCTTCGCCATGCCCCGCATAAGCTCGACCCCAGCCCTCTCGGCCCTTTCGAGGTAAAGAGCATCGAACCTCGATCGGTCGATGAACCTCCCCGGCGCCGGGATCTCGATTGCGCACCCGCCGGGAGAGATTATCCTCATCCCGTCGAGGTCGTGGAGGACGTACTCCCGCTCGACTGCGAGCCCCGCCCGGAAGAACATCCCGTCGAAGAAGGTGTTGGCCGGATGGTCGAAGCTCTCGCCCATCTCTTTGTCCAGCAGGATCACCTCGGCCCCCGCCTTCGCAGAAGATGTGGCGGCCGCGATCCCCGAGGGGGAGGCTCCCACCACCAGAACGTCGCAGTTCACGCTTTTCAGGTGGGGGGAGGGAGGTGATGAAGGTTTCCGTTTCGGGACTATATACAAAGCAATTTTAGAAGTTTCAAGCCATTGCCTCGGTGCATGAACTACCAAAGATCCGCTAGGATGAAAATATATATTCCGAGCATCCCAGAATCACTGAGGAGATCTCATGGGAATCCCTGAGCGCTGGGCCGGACATCGGCCCCTTCCTGAGGAGATAAGAAGCTCTCTTGAAGAGCTGGCGGGCCTCTTTGAGGAGGAGGGCGTGATCCTCGCCTACCTCTTCGGCTCCCTTGCAAGAGATGAAACCGACCGAGAGCCCCACGACGTTGATCTCGCCGTTCTGACCGCGACGCAGGAAGAGCCCGCCTGGAGGCTCTGGGAGAAGATCGTCGACGCCCTGGGGACCGAGCGGCTCGACCTGGTAGACCTTCGAAGGGCGTCGCCGGTCTTGCGCTTTGAGATCGTCAGGTCGGGAAGGCCAATTTATGTCTCCGATGAGGCCGCGCGGGAGAGGTTCGTTCTGGATACTCTGCACCTATACCCCGATACGGCGCCGATGCGCAGGCGGCAGATGGAGTCTCTCAGGAAGAGGATGATGAAATGTTCAGAAGAGAGCCTTTATAGGACAGATTCCAGAGATTTTTCATCGATCTAAACCTGAGCCTTTATTTACCTTGGGCCGAAAATATCCTCCGATGGCCAGGGATCAAAAGGACTACTTCTACCGGAAGGCCAAGTCCGAGGGTTATCGGGCGCGGTCGGCCTTCAAGCTCCAGCAGATCAACAAGAGGTTCCGGCTGATCAGGAGGGGCGACGCCGTTCTGGACCTGGGAGCCGCCCCCGGAGGTTGGCTCCAGGTGGCAAAGGAGATCTCCGGCGGCACCGTCGTCGGGGTCGACCTCCTGGCGATCGAGCCGATCGATGGCGTTTCGACGATAAAGGCGGACATCACCGCCCAAAAGACCCTGGAGCTGATCGCGGACGCCCTGGGCGGGAAGGCGGACGTGGTGATCTGTGATGCGGCGCCGAACCTCTCGGGGAACTGGACCCTGGACCACGCAAGGTCCATCGACCTCTCCCGGTCGGCTCTCCGGGTGGCAGGAGAGGTCCTCAGGCCCGGCGGAAACTTCCTGGTCAAGGTCTTCCAGGGGGACACCTTTCTTGACTTTCTATCCGAGGTGAGAGAGAGCTTCAGGAGGGCCCAGGCCCACTCGCCGGCCGCCTCCAGAAAGGAGAGCGCCGAGATGTACGTCGT
>NZ_JBNGCU010000068.1:0-9892 GCF_049974945.1 Methanocrinis sp.
GGGGAGGGGCCGATCAGGTCATCAGCTATTTTAAGCTTGGAGGGGATTCGGCCTTCATGGAATTTTCTTTGGAGATCTCCAAGAGCGACAAGTTCAGGCAGGTCTACGCCGTGGGGGCGATGGGCGGACACAGCCCCTACGACTTCAGGATGGCCTTCTACAACGACTCGCCGAAGGCCGTCGTCCAGGACGACGGAAAGCAGGTGAGCGTCATGGAGAGGAAGGTGGAGACGGAGCTGATCCTCTCGCCCCTGGCCGCAAAGGAGCTCGCCGACTGGCTGAACAACCACCTCAAAGAGTACGAGCGCCAGTTCGGAGAGATCAAAAAGCCCGGCGGGAGAAAGGCCGAGCCCGAGCAGTCCGCGCCCATCCAGGGCTACATGTGAGAATGAAGACGAGGATTAGGATGAGAATTAGGATGAGGATGAGAAGGAGGTTTCTATGAAGTCGAAAGAGAAGGTTCTGGTCCACAAGGGGATGGACCGGGTGAAGCGCAAAGAGTTCGAGGAGGCGATCGAGTTCTTCGACCAGGTCCTGGAGATGAACGCCGAGAACGCCGACGCCTGGAACAACAAGGGCGTAGCCCTCTACTCGATGAATAGGCCCGAAGAGGCTCTGGAGGCCTACGACCGGGCCCTGGCCGCCGATCCCGAAAACCTGGAAGCCCTCAGAAACAGGGCCTTCGTCCTCCGGGCGATGAACAGGTTCGAGGAGGCCATCGATACCTACGAGAAGATCGTCTACGACGAGCCCGAGGCCACCGACTTCAGGAACCTGGCCACGGTCCTGGTGGGGATGGGCCGGCTGGAGGACGCCCTGGGAGCCCTGATGGACGCGGCGAACCTGGAGCCGTCGATCGCCATAGAGAGGGAGATCGAGGCCCTGAGAAGGGTGATCATGGAGATCACCATCAGGACGGAGTTCGGAGGGGAGTTCGGTGGAGAGTTCGGCCCGGAAGACGGAGACGGAATTGGAACAGATCGGCCCGAAGAAGGCTGATATAGGGATGAGACAGACCAAGAGGATAATAACGCCAGATCCAGAGCAGATCCAGAGCTAGATCCAGAGCTAGATCTAGATGTAGACCGAGATCAGGGCTGGATCTGGAAACGAGGTTAAGATCCTCCAGAGGAGGGATAGAGCTTGAAAGGTTTCGTAATGATCAACGCAGAGCCGGGGGCCGAGAAGGCGGTCTACGACGCCCTCACCGCAATCCGAGGAGTTCGGGAGGTGGTCCCGGTCTACGGGGAGACGGACTTCATCGCCATAGCCGACGTGGACGGGATCGCCGACCTGAACATGATCGTCCTCCAGGTCCGCGAGATCCACGGCGTCAGCTCCACCGAGACCATCCTGGGGATGGAGCTGAAGTTCTGACCCGCCGGAGCGATCAGAGCTGACCCGGGGATCTTCGGACGGTGACGGTGGTCGCGGGTCTCTCTTCGTCCTGTACCCTCGCGGTCTTCGTCGCCTTTCTGGTCATCGCCGCCGGATCTGCCGCCACCCGGGAGCCGAAACCGATATGAGAGACGAGACGCCCATAAGGTTCGGATAGCCCATGGCCAAGATCTCACCATTGATGGACCAGTACTTCGGGATGAAAGAGAAGTGCGGCGATGCTGTATTGCTATTCCGGATGGGCGACTTCTACGAGACCTTCGGAGGCGACGCCGAGATCGCGGCCCGGGTCCTGAACATCACCCTCACCTCCCGGCAGAAGGACAGAGAGGGAAATCGGATTCCCCTGGCCGGAATCCCCTACCACGCCCTGGAGGCCTACCTCCCCAAACTCGTCGGTGCCGGCTACAAGGTCGCCATCTGCGAGCAGGTGGAGGACCCCAAGAAGGCAAAGGGGCTGGTAAAAAGGGAGATCATCCGGATCATAACGCCGGGGACGATCATCGAGCCCTCCATGCTGGAGGAGGGGTCGAACAACTTCCTGGCGTCGATCTTCGAGGAGGAGGGGCGACTCGGCCTCGCCTTCCTCGACGTCTCCACCGGCGAGTTTCTCGCGACGGAGCTGTTGGCCGACGAGGGGAAGCTCTCCGGAGAGCTGGCCAAGTTTCGGCCCGCCGAGTGCCTCATCCCCCAATCCCTCGACCCCCAACTCCTCGGCGAGGGAGAGGGGGGACGGGTCCAGAGGCTAAAGGACGATCAGTTCGACCGAGATAGGGCCAGGGCCCGACTCTTCGACCACTTCGGCGAGGAGGCCCTGGAGAGGTCGGGCCTGATAGGTATCGACACTGCGGTTAGGGCCTGCGGCGCAGCCCTCTCCTACCTCGAATCGGCCCGGCTTTTGGCCCTCGACCACATCTCTGAGATCAGGCTCTACTCGCCCAAGGAGTTCATGGTCCTGGACGAGACGACGCTTCGAAACCTGGAGCTCTTCCGGAATATCAGGGACCGGTCCAAGAGGGGATCGCTTCTGGAGTTTCTGGATCTGACCAGCACCCCTGGAGGGTCGAGGACGCTGCAGAAGTGGATGAAGACGCCGCTCATCTCCCCGGAGAAGATAGAGGTCCGCCTCGATACGGTGGAGGAGCTGGTCGCAGGCTCCCTTCTGAGGACGGAGATCCGGGATTCTCTCAAGGGGTCCGGCGACCTCGAAAGGGTGGTGGCCCGGACCAGCTGCGGGACGGCGTCGCCCAAGGATCTGGTGGCGCTGAAGTCCTCTCTGGCGAGGCTTCCCCGGATAGGCCAGACCCTGGCGGAGGTCAGATCAAGCAGGCTTCTGGAGCTGAAAGATGGGCTCGACCTCGGCCCCCTAAAAGAGTTGGCCGACCTGATCGGGAGGGCGATCCGGGACGATCCGCCCTCGGCGATCAGGGACGGCGGCATAATCCGGGACGGCTACGACCCCGAGCTGGACGATCTGAGGTCGCTATTGCGGGAGGGAAGGGGCTGGATCTCCCGGATGGAGCGGGAGGAGCGAGATCGGACCGGGATAAAGTCTCTGAAGGTCGGCTACAACAACGTCTTCGGCTACTACATCGAGGTGACCAAGGCGAACCTGGCGGCCGTTCCTGCCGAGTACATAAGAAAGCAGACCCTGACGGGCGCCGAGCGGTTCATCACCCCCGAGCTGAAGGAGATGGAGGCCCGGGTCCTCTCGGCCCAGGAGAGGGCCTCATCCCTGGAGGAGGAGCTCTTCCTGAAGATCAGGGCCGAGGCCGCCGGCCGCGGCCGGGAGATCCAGGAGAGGGCCGCGGCTCTGGGCGAGCTGGACGTCTTCGCCACCCTGGCCTTCGTGGCCGCCGAGAACGAGTTCTCGCGGCCCAGGCTGAACAGCGAGGGGGAGATCTCGATGAGGGAGTGCCGCCATCCCATCCTGGAGAGGGCGATGCGGGGCGGTTTCGTCGCAAACGACGTCCACCTCGACGGGCGAGGCAACCGTTTTCTGATCCTGACCGGGCCGAATATGGCCGGAAAGTCGACCTACATGAGGCAGATCGCCCTAGCCGTCGTCCTCGCCCAGATGGGGTCCTTCGTCCCCGCCGCCTTCGCCTCGATCTCCCCAGTCGACCGGATCTTCACCCGGGTCGGGGCCTACGACGACCTCTCGGCGGGCCAGAGCACCTTCATGATCGAGATGACGGAGCTGGCGAAGATCCTCTCATCCGCCACCCCCCAGAGCCTGATCCTCCTGGACGAGGTCGGCCGGGGGACGAGCACCTTCGACGGCCTGGCCATCGCCTGGTCGATCACCGAGTACATCCACAACAAGGTCCGGGGAAAGGCGATCTTTGCGACCCACTACCACCAGCTCACCCAGCTGGCCGGGGTCCTCTCCGGGGTCGAGAACTACAACATGGCGGTGAAGGAGGAGGGGGATTCGGTGGTATTCCTCCGGACCGTCGTCCCGGGCGCGACGGACCGAAGCTACGGGATTCACGTCGCGAAACTGGCGGGCGTTCCCGAGGAGGTGGTCGCAAGGGCTAAGGAGATCCTGAGAGAGATCGAGCGGGAGGCCGTTATCGAGCCCCTGGGAAACGGCGGCAGGTCCAGGAAGAAGGGCCCCAAGTACACCCAGCTCATCTTCTTCGATCAGCCGAGGGCAGGGCAAGGTGAGGTCGGAGAAGGAGGGGGAGAGGACGAAGAGGTAGAGAAGGTGGGCAGTGGCGGATTGGCGGCCGAAGGCGGCGAGCTCCTAAATGAGATCAGGGACCTGGACCTGGACGCCCTCACCCCCCTGGAGGCGCTGAATAGGCTCTCGGAGTACCAGAGGATGCTGAAGGAGGCGAATGGCCCGAATTAAGCTCCTCGACCGGGACGCGATCAACAAGATCGCCGCCGGAGAGGTGATCGAGAGGCCCGCCTCCGTGGTCAAGGAGCTGATCGAGAACTCCATCGACGCCGGGGCGACGAAGATCCTGGTGGAGGTGATCGAGGGGGGAAAGGGCCTGATCAGGGTCACCGACGACGGCTGCGGCATGGACAGAGAGGACGCTTTCATCGCCTTCGAGAAGCACGCCACGAGCAAGATATCGGGATCAGACGACCTGGATCGGATATCGACCCTGGGGTTTAGGGGCGAGGCCCTCTCCAGCATCGCGAGCGTGGCTCGGTCCGTCGAGGTCGTCACCAAGGTCAGGTCCGAGGATCTGGAGGTGACGGGAACCCGCCTCAAGATCGAGGACGGCAATATCGTGGACGTGAGGGATGCCGGATCGCCCGCCGGGACTAGGATCGAGGTTAAAGACCTATTTCGGAACGTCCCCGCCCGGCGCAAGTACCTGCGAAGCGGGAGGGCGGAGCTGGCGAGGATCGTGGACGTGGTCACCTCTTACGCCGTCATCAACCATTCCATATCCTTCGATCTCTTCAGCGGGAAGAAGACTCTCTTCAAGTCCGTCCGCTCCGAGAGCTGGAACGATCCCATCCTCAGGATCCTGGGAAGCGATGTCGCTCGAAACCTGATACCCATCGAGGCCAAATCGAAGCTCGTCTCCATCTCCGGCGTCGTGGGAAGGCAGACGGTCACCCGGAGCAGCCCGGACTGGATCATGAGCTACGTCAACGGAAGGCCGATCAGGTCCCGGGCCCTCTCCGGGGCGGTCAATGAGGCCTACAGGACCCTCCTACCCACAGGAAGATACCCCATCGCCGTCTTATCCCTGCAGATCGACCCCTCGATGGTGGACGTCAACGTCCATCCCGCCAAGATGGAGGTCAGGTTCCTGAGGGAGGAGGAGATCGTCGGGATGGTCACCGAGCTGATCCGGCTCGCCCTCGCCAAGGCCGAGGAGAAGGAGTCTGGCCCCGGGCAGATGAAGGCCCTCCAGCGGACGGAGATCGGGGTCTCGGAAGGTGAGGGCGGCGATCTGGCGGCCGAGCAGAGGCCGGAGTCCGCCGGGGAGGGCGAGGGACACGCCGCCGCAGTCGACCTCCAGAGGACCCTTCCCTTCACCTCTGGAAGAGAGAGGCTGGAGCTGGAGGTGGCGACGCCGGGGAGGCTGAGGGTCCTCGGCCAGGCCCTGAAGCTCTACATCGTGGCCGAAGGACCCGAGGGGCTCGTCCTGGTGGACCAGCACGCCGCGGCCGAGCGGATCAGGTACGAGACCCTGGCCAAAAAATACGCCTCCGGCGCCATATCCCAGGGGCTGATCGAGCCGGTCACCCTGGAGCTATCGCCGAAGGAGGTGGTGATGCTGGAGGACTGGGGAGAGGTTCTGGCGGAGATGGGCTTTGAGATCCATCCTTTCGGCGGACGCGCCTACCACGTCCGGTCGGTCCCGGCCACGGGCTCCCGGCTCGAAAGCCCCCAGGCGGTCCACGACGTATTGAGGGATCTATTCGCCCTGGGCAAGGTGGGAACCGAGGCGACGGCAAAAGACGAGATCCTTAAGCTTCTCGCCTGCCGGGGCTCGATAAAGGCCGGCCACGAGATGGCCTGGAAGGAGATGCACGACCTCTTGCGAGAGCTATTCGCCTGCGAGAACCCCAAGACCTGCCCCCACGGAAGGCCCACCACGGTCACCATATCATCTGTCCAGCTGGAGAAGATCTTCGGCCGGAGATAGAGCTTTTTTTATCCTCCGGGGCCTACCCCCATCCATGGATCTGGAGGGATTTGCCAAGAGGGGCCTCTCGAGAGATGACCCCGATATCGAGGCGAAGCTGGCCGATGCCATCGTCGAGGTGAAGGGCGATCGGATTTCGAGGGCGTATGCTGAAAAGCTGGCTGAAGCCGTCCTGGAAGAGGCCAGGGCGACTTTGAACCCGGAAGGCGACGTCTTCGAGCTTTTGGACTCGGGGGTGACCATGGGCGACTTCGGCGTCGGGTCCAGGGGGCTCGGCGACTTCTACGCCCACGAGAAGATCGCCGAGGTGATCGGGGAGACTGATGCCGTCGTCGACTCGCGCCAGCTCGACGACTCCGGAGCCGTGGAGGCCGGAGGAAAGTACCTGGTCCTCTCCGTCGACGGTATGCACTCGCGGCTCAGCGACTACCCCTTCCTGGCGGGCTTTCACGTGACCAGAGCGACCCTGAGGGACGTTTTGGTCATGAGGGCGCGGCCCGTCGCCATGTTCTCCGACATTCATTTGGCCGACGACGGCGACGTCAGCCGCCTCTTCGACCACCTTGCGGGGATCGCGGCCGTAGGAGAGCTGACCGATGTCCCGCTCATAACCGGGTCCACCCTTAGGATCGGGGGGGACATGGTGATCGGAGATCGGCTCACAGGCTGCGTGGGGGCGGTGGGGGTATCAGACAGTCTATCGCCGAGGAAGGACGCCGCCCCCGGCGATCTCATCCTCATGACCGAAGGGGCCGGAGGAGGGACGATCTGCGCCGCCGCCCTCTATTACGGCTGGCACGATGTCGTCGATGAGACGATCAACGTGAAGTTTCTGGAGGCCGCCGCCGCCCTCCTGGAAGCCGATGTCGAGATTCACGCCATGACCGACGTCACCAACGGCGGGATCAGGGGCGATGCCAAGGAGATCTCGAAGACCGCCGGGGTGAAGCTCATCTTCGAGGAGGAGAGGATGGCAGGGCTCGTGAACAGAAGGGTCCTCGATATGCTGGAGGCTCTCGAGATAGACTATCTCGGGGTCTCGATAGACGCCCTCCTGGTGATCGCCCCTCCAGCCTCAGCCGAGGAGATAACGAGGGTG
The DNA here is from genome assembly GCF_049974945.1 of Methanocrinis sp. NCBI lineage: Archaea > Methanobacteriati > Methanobacteriota > Methanomicrobia > Methanotrichales > Methanotrichaceae > Methanocrinis > Methanocrinis sp. The sequence continues at coordinate 7,120 of NZ_JBNGCU010000068.1, forward strand.
GTCAGGAGCACCGGGGTCGAGATCGAGAGGATTGGAAGGGTCGAGGAGGGTCTCGGAGTCGAGCTTCACGCTCGAGACGGAATAAAGGATTTCGAGCCCCGGTTCCGGGAGTCTGCCTACACTCCCATAAAGAAGGCGGTGGACGAGGGGCCCCTTCGGGAATTCGCCGAGATGAGGGAGAAGGTGGACCTGGCAGCCGAGAGAGCGATCGCCAAGAAGAGGCGGTTTGTCGATAGGATCAGGAGCGAGAGGTAGGGCGGATCTTGAACTCATCGGGATTATGGCCCTCCCCTCTTAAACTGCGGAAAGCCGGATGCAGGGAAATCGCTATAAGCTATAGGTGCGCAGATAATCGATATAGGAAAATACGATGGCCAAAACTATCGAAGACGTGAACACTCCCACCGGGAGAACCGAGTGGTGATCTCTTGGTCTTGATTGAGGATCCTATCTACCGCGCTTACCTGCACAAGCTCGTGGGGGAGGAGGGGCTCCAGATCGTCGAATGCATGCCCGAAGAGGAGGTCACCGACGAATACGTCGCCGAGATCTCGGGGGTCAGCCTGAACACCGTCCGAAGGACCCTTTACCTGCTCTATGAACACCGGCTGGCCAAGTACAGGAGGGAGAGGGATCCTGAAAGCGGGTGGCTGACCTACCTCTGGACTTTGTGCACCGATAACCTCGACAGGGCCCTCGAGTCGGAGGTTCGAAAGCTCCTGAGGAAGCTCGATCAGCGGCTAAGTTATGAGAAGAACAACATATTTTATGCGTGCGTCAGCGGCTGTGCCCGCTTCGTCTTCGACGAGGCGAGCGAGAACAACTTCGTATGTCCATTCTGCGGAGCGGGCCTGGAGTACATGGACAACGACAGAATCGTGACCACGATCGAGAAGAGGATGGCGGATCTGACTGCAGCCCTGTGATATTTAAGATCACTCTGAAATTATAACACCTAAAGATTCTCGGGATCGTTTCCCATGACCGCCGTCCACCACCATCGGGACATGTCCGCGAGGTCGCGGCTGAACATGCCGGAGAGCCTGTACTCCCCGGACCTGATGGCGATCAGTCCAGCGCCCAGAAGCTTGTTTCTCATGAAGTAGAAGGCGGACCTGGATATCTCCAGATCCTCCATTATCCGTTTCCAATCCCTGGCCTTGAGAGGTTCTCCATTCAGCTGCCCCTCCTCGACCATGTTGAGGAAATCCCTGCCTCGGCGGGCCGTCTTCTCGTCCTGGAAGAGGCGGAGCATCAGCTCAAGGTAGGGATCCTTGGAGTGGCTGATCCAGTGTTCCGATTTGGATCTGATCTTCAGGGTGGTCGCAGTTCTTGGAGCGTTCTTGACCAGGGTCATGAATCGCTGGCAGCTGCGGTGGCGTTTAGAACGGTCCTGACTAGGTCAGCATACTCCTCTTTAAGGATGTAGACCGTTGGCAGACGGTAGGACTTCTTGTGCGCCCTGAGGATTCCTAGCTTTGAACATATATATCCCAAGAGCGATGCCACGACTTTGCGTGAGGTCTCGAACTGCTCTTTGACCGCCTTGTAAAGAGAGCTTACGGTAATTTCGCCAGATTCGAGGATCACTCCCAGAACGAAACGCCGTCTTCCATCCGTGTCCAGGTCGAGGAACTGGACCAGACGGCTGGCGATCTCAGATTGCATCGAACTCATATCACATCACCACCGTCCAAGTACATGCGGACAGCGAATTGCGGCCTGGCAATATATATCTTGCCATAATGGAGCTGCCCTTCGGCCATTTTACGCATCCCGGCGGCGCCAGCCGGATCGGAGCCGGTCGAGGGGCCCAGGCCTTCAGCTTGCCCCAACTATAAATAACCATAGAATATCATAATATATAAGGCATTGGTATTTGGAATCTCTTTGGAGCTCGACGGCTTTCCGCCGCAGAAGAAAACGGTGGAAAGTCAAATAAGTCCAAGAGATCATCGGATGGGAATTGAAGGATTCGAGGGAGGCGAGACGGTTGAGCGCGCCGGGGAACGGGTACGGTTTCGAGGAGGATTTTGCCGATCTGATCGAGCTGAACGGCTATAGGGTCGGCAAGGCCACGAGATCCAAAGATGGCGGATCGGAGATGATGGCCACCAGGACCGACGAGGTGGGCCACTCGATCACCTACATTTTATACTGCAAAAAATCCGAGTCATCCGTCGACGAGGCCGACGTCGAGAGGGCCGCGAGAGCTCGGGAACGCCATCCTGGAAGCATCTGCGTGGTCGTCTCTCCCACGGCAGGCTTCTCTCGATCTGCTGCGGATCTGGCCGAGAGGCGGGGCATCAGGCTCTGGGGTCCGCGAGAGATCGAGCAGCTCGGAAGAAACGTCACCGAGAAGAGGAGCCTGCGGCACAGAGAGGCGGCCGAGAGGTCAGACTTTAGCAAGAAAAAAAATAAGAAGGCCAGTCTCGCCGCAATGCTCATCATCCTATTCATCGCCGCCCTTTGGCTTTACGGCTTCAGGCCCGAACACATCCAGAATCACATCATGGATCTGGCCGAGAGGGGCGGTCTCGGCGACCACGACATTGCAGAGATCTACAGGTCCCAAGCCCCGATCCTCCGCGATAAATTCGAGAGTATGATCGCTCACCTCCTGGAACTGCACAAGGCTTAACAACCTTCCAGACCAGAGGTGCAAACTACATGCTGAGATCCAGGTTTTGCAGACGATGGAGCCAGGCGGTGAACTCTTGTTAGACCCGGATCGCTGGTACAAGAAGGGCGCCGCCGACTACAGCTCCGGCTC
>NZ_JBNGCU010000069.1:0-9791 GCF_049974945.1 Methanocrinis sp.
CAGGGCTTCAGACGCCGTTTTTGCCAATAACCGTTCATCGGATCTTATTTATAGAGATCGGACCTGTGAGTTGCAGGAATCAAGGCCCAAGCCCCTTGAAAATGGACGGCCATTTTAGCGATTATTCTCGGGTCAGCCCCGGAGGGCGATGACGGGGTCGAGCTTTGAGGCCTGATGAGCGGGGTAGACCCCGGCGACGACGCTCAATAGGAGGGTTATAAGGGGGAAGGCGACCAGGTCCCAAGGGTCGACGATGAAGTTCAAAACCACCGAGAATCGGGGGCCCGAGGAGATGGCTATGGCGAGGCTGTTGACGTAGGCCGATATGAGATAGCCGATGAGGCAGCCCCCTGCCCCGCCGGCTAGGCCGAGGATGCCGGACTCGATGAGGAAGATTCTGCGGATGCTGGAGGCGGAAGCACCCATGGCCATCATCATCCCGATCTCCCTCGTCTTCTCCAGGACCAGGAGGTTCATGATGTTGGCGATCCCGAAGGAGGCGATCACGATCACCAGAAGCATGATCATGGTGTTGGAGAACCTCCGGCTCTCGATCGTCTCCACTATCCCCGAGAGGCTCTGCCAGCTCTCGGCGTTGTAACCGCTTGCTGTGAGATCGGCGGCCACCTCGTCGGCCCGATATATGTCGTCGAGCTTGATCTGGACGTCGGTTATGACGTTCCCCTCGCCGAGAAACTCCCTCGCCGTCTCCATCGAGACGTAGGCGTAGTTGGTCGAGAAGCCGCCGGTATCGAAGATGCCCGAGACCACCAGGCTCATGGTCCTGGCGTCGGGGAAGCTCGCCCGGACCGAATCGCCGAGATTCACCTCCAGCTCGTCGGCGAGCCCTCCGTCCAGAGCGACCCTCCTTCCGCTCTGGATCGAGTCGAGGTCACCCTCCACCATGTAGTCGATCCCGATCTTCGATATCTTGTTCAGCTCTTCGGGGATGACCCCCCGGAGGACGACGTTCTCGACGTCGTCGTCGTGGGTGAAAGAGGCCGTCGTCGAGAGGGCCGGGGAGACGGCCGCAACGCCGGGGATCGCCCAGATCGTCTCGATGAGGGTCTTGTAAAGGTGAATGTAATCTTCGCCCTCCTCAGGAAGGACGGTTACGTGGGGAACGAACTCGAAGATGATCTCGTTTATGGTCGTCTCAAAGCCGTTTATCAGGGACCGAAAGAGGACTGCGATCGCGACGGCGAGGGCGACGGCTCCCACCGCAAGAATGGTCTGCCTCCTCCGGGAGATGAGGTGCTTTTTTGCGACGTACAGCTCGAACAAGGGATCCCTTCTAGGAGAGCCGATCTCCAATCTTAAGAGGTCCGGACCCTATTTATAAAGTGGCGCCGTCCGCGCCCCAGCCCCTCCAAAACGCGAAAAGGATGGGAGATCAGAGGACGACCTCTTCGGCCTCCTCCACCGAGTAGCCCTCGTGGACGACTTTACAGAGCCTCTTTACAAAGAGGGTCGGGTTCTCGGCCTGGAATATGTTCCTTCCTATGGAGAGGCCTCCGCCGCCGACCTGAATCGAGTCGCGGACCATCTCCAAAACCTGGTGCTCCGTCTCCATCTTGGGGCCACCGGCGATCACCACCGGGACGCTGCAGCCCTTGACGACCTCCTTGAAGGTCTCGGGAGATCCGGTGTAGTTCGTCTTGACTATGTCGACCCCGAGCTCTGCCCCGATCCGGGCGGCGTGCTTTACGTACTCGACGTCATGCTCCGACTTGACCTTCGAGCCTCGCGGGTACATCATGGCCAGAAGCGGCATACCCCAGCCGTCGCAGGTCCGAGCGACCCGTCCCAGGTCCTGGAGCATCGTGGCCTCGTCCTCAGCCCCGACATTGACGTGGATGCTGACGGCGTCGGCGCCGATCCTGATGGCGTCCTCCACCTCGGTGACGAGGACCTTGTGGTTGGGGTCGGGACCTAGGCTGGAGCTGGCGGACATGTGGACGATCAGTCCCACGTCCCGGCCGTAGCCGCGATGGCCGAAGAGCGGAAGGCCCATGTGGCCCAGGACGGCGTTCGCCCCCCCCTCAGCCACCTTGTCCACCGCCTCCTGAAGGTCTATCAGCCCCTCGATCGGTCCTACTGTCAGGCCGTGGTCCATGGGGACGATGACCGTCCTATTCGTCCTCCTGTTGAAGATCCTCTCCATCCTGATGGACTTTCCGACGTTCCTCATGGAGGGAGGGCATTGAGGAGTCGAGATTAAAAGGTGATGGTCAGATCCGAAAAAGGGCGGCTTATTCGGCAGAGCAAGCTTGGACGGCAGCTCAACCCGCAAGCAGACCAGCAGAGGTATATCCTCGAAAACCAAAATTATAGAGAGGGAGGTCAGATATGACCGCGGAATTGATGGACTACTTCAACAGACAGCCGAGGATCGGAACTCTGAGCACCTCCAGCAAGGAGGGGGAGGTCGATGTGGCGGTGATGGGCTCGCCCCGGATGGTCGACGAGGAGACGGTCATAATGGCCCTCGCAAAAAATCGCACCTTCGCCAACCTCCAGGAGAACCCTCGCGCCGTCTACATGATTCTGGAGCCGGGCGAGGAGATCCTCGACTGGAAGGGGATCAGGGTCTACCTGAGGATGGTGAGATACGAGACCTCTGGAGAGCTGATCGACGAGATAAAGGAGCAGGGCACCAAGTTCATCGGCGAGGCGGCGGCTGAGATGCTTCATGCGGCGATCACCCTCAAGGTCGAGGAGGTGAGGCCCCTGGTAGACCTGGGCCAGGGCTGGGAGAGGTCGATCTGAAAGGCTGCCATGAAGACTGTAATATTAACTTTTGAGAGGGGCGACTGTGAGGGCCACCGAACCAGCAGTATGATGGACAGATCTCATATCTACCTCTGCCCGAGATGTGCCCGCTTCTGAACCTGCTGCCCCTCTCTCCTCTCTCAGGGCTGCCCCGATTCCTCGAACCGGAAGGTGCAGACCCGGTCCCCCTTGCAGATCTGCGATTCGAGGCTGAAGGATATCACCCTATCGTCGTCGGAGAACTCCGCAGCCCAGGTCTTGTACTCGGCGTTGCAGATCAGAGATCCTACCCACTCTGATAAGGCCAGCCTTCCGGAGTTCGCCATCAGCTCGTGCCAGGGGCATCTTGTTATGATCACTCTCAGGATTCGGCATTCTCCTTCGATCTCGACCTCAAAACCGAACCCTTCGGCGGACTGCTTTGCGGCGAGAGATCGCGCGAGCTCGTCGATCCCCTTCTCGGCTTCGAGGATCGACCTCAGGATTCGGGCCTGGATCTTGGGGAGGACCGACCAGACCCGCCGATCGGCCTCCAGGGCCTCCTCGAAGCCGCGGAGCTCCTCGACCTTCATGAACCATAGGCCGTCCACTGAGGTATAGCTTCTTCGGAAGTACTCCGCCTTCTGGGCGTCGGTCAGCTCTCTCATAAAATCGTCCCTCCGTCCTCGGCCCTCTTCACCTCGCCTCAGACCTTCTCGACGTGCCGCAGCTCGACGGCGATACCCCTCGTCGACTCGACCATCTCCCAGCCGCTCATCCTGGCTCTCCCCACGCCGAAGGCGGCCTCGCCCCTCACCATCACCTCGTCACCGGGCCTGATCTGGTCGTCGGCGCCGACTACCCCCGGGGCCAGGACGTCGCCTCTCGGCAGAAAGTCGCCTATCTCGACGATGTAGCCGCCCAGGGGTAATAGCCTCCTCGCGCCCTCGAGAGATAGGGCGATGGTCCCGTTGGGGGTGAGGGCGGCGAGGGCCGTCATATCGTCCGACTGAAGCTCTCTCCCCTTGACCTTCACATCTCCTGCCAGAAGGGCGCCACCTGCACCCCTGCCGAAGTGGTAGTCGGCAAGGGCACTGAATCTCCGGATCGAGTAGCCCGGAAGAACCTTCGCGTCTCGAGTCGCCTCGGCCGCCGCCTCCTTCAGCTCCTTCAAGGCATCACCGCCGGTCCCCCCTCCGGTGTAGACGGCATCGATCCCGTGCTCTTCCACCATCTCCCAAAGCTCTCCGTTCAGGTGGGCGATGATCCTCTGGTAAGGGTTCCTCTCAAGATATCGGTCGAGGCAGCTGGTGATCCAGTCCCTCTCCTCGAGATCCCACCTGCCGGTGACGGGCACGTCGTAGCTGGCGGCGGGATAGACCTCCTCCAGCTCCCTTGGGACCAGAGCCAAGGGCGATGTGAGGATCAGCTCGGCGAGCTTCCGCCTGGTCCCGCCGAGGGCCATGGCGAAGAGCCGGTGTGACCGCGAGGTGGAGTAGGGCTTCCTCGCCGAGCAGGGTAGAAGGAGGAGGACGTCACCTTCGGGAGCCCTGTACCTCTCCAGGACCCTTCGGGCGAACCTGGTCACCTCCACCCTCTGGAGCGACTCGGCACAGTTCGCGTAGATTGCGCTCCTCCTGGATACGGGCGTCCTACGCTCCAGGTACTCGTGCTCCTGGTCGAGGAGCCGGAGCGCCGTAGTCTGCTCCGGCGTCACCCTCACCTGCCTCTCCACGTACTCGCGGATCGTCCCCGTCCGGATCATCTGCCGCACGACGAATAGCTCCTCCTCCAGCTTCAGGAGGTTGTGCTCTGCGATAAGATTCGAATCGGCTCCGTACCTCTCCATCGCCCTGCAGAAGCCGCAGCGGCAGGGCAGCTCCTTCAGCTCCTCGACGGGCCAGACCCCGTCGCGAAGGTGGTAGATGCCGAGAAGTCCGTCGACTTCGACCCTCGCTCCGTCCACCAGGTCGACCCCCAGATATATCAGAAGGGCGAGGTTTGAGGGGGTCGCAAGGGCCGGGGCGTAGAGGGCCGAGTCGGGCGGGGTTTCGCCTCTGATCTTGGTGATCGCGCCCACCAGCTCCCTCGGGTTTCGCAGGGATCCTGCCGCCTCGATGACGCAGATGTCGGATGCGGGCGGCCTCCCCTCCGCGAGAGGGTGGACGACGATCCCGGAAGGGCCGTCTGTCGGGATCAGGGGCACCGTGAAGGGCGGCTCGATGGAGAGGGGAACGGCGACGTGGGGTCCGATGAAGATCCTGCCGCCCTCTTCAGAGAGGCTCGCGCTGGCCTTCAGAGCCTCTTCGATCGACGAGAAGGCCCAGATCGGGCCCACCGACACGATCGCGTCCTTCGATATGATGGCGGGGGTCTCCACTGTCTCTTTCAGGCGGAGCCGCCCGATTCTCGCGGGGCCATCGCGGCCCGTCACCTCGAAGAATCTTGTCATCTCCCACTCACCTCTTCGAGCTCTAATCCGTATTCGTCCGCGGCCTTCAGCCTCAGATCGAAGGTCGCGTGGGGGTTATCTTCCATCAGACTCCTGAGGTTCGCGAGAGCCTGGGCGATCCCCGCCTCGTCGGCCTCTGCCGGGACCTCGGCGTTGAGGGGCGCGGTCTCAGCCAGCTCCTTCGGATAAGGTCCGAAGGGCGGCAAAAACCAGAGGACGTGGTCGAAATCCTCCTCCTCGACGCCGGGGTCGGCGACCAGAACTCTCCCCGCGAGCTCGATCCGGTCGATCCTCGATCCATACCTCAAAACCTCCGGCCTTCTCGCCGACTCCGGCCCGAGATAAAAGCAGGTCGATCGCGAGGCGGGGTCCAGCCCTTCGATCCAGCCGGCATGAGATGTGAGGGCCCGCAGGCCGTCCATCATCCGGGGATGAGACCTGCACCTCCTCTCGACCAGCTCCCAGAGGGACCCCTCCCAGATGCTCTGCCTCACCCGCCGGATCTCGGCCAGAGAGACGGATAGGTTGTGGCGGGCTAGAAGCTCGACCTTGTGGGGATCGGCTGCCATATCTTCCGGCGACCGATTCCTGCAGACGTCGCAGCAGCAGGGAAGATACTTCAGCCCCTCCAGATGTAGGGTCCCGCTGGACGTAAGGTAGCGGCCCTCTCTCGCGTAGAGGGCGTAGGCTGCAGAGTCGAAGAGGTCGCAGCCGAGGGCCGCGGCGAGGGCGAACATCATGGGATGGCCCGCGCCGAATAGGTGGACCGGAGCGGCAGGACCCAGCCCCTTCTTGGAGGATGCCACCACATCCACCAGATCGGAGAACCGATAGGCCTCCATCAGGGGTACGACGGCCCCTATGGGACAGACGTCGAAGCCGATCTCTCTCGCCCTGCGGGCCGCAACAAACCTGAGGTCGGGATAAGTCGACCCCTGGATCGGCCCTGCCAGGAGCGGGCCGCCATCCTCCCAGTGATCACGGGCCTCCGAGAGCCTCTGCTCGGTCTCCGAGAGCTCCAACTCGGCCCTCGCCCTGGAGACGTCCGGCGGCGTTGGTATGTCGAGGGGGACGCAGATATCAGAGCCTATCGCCCTCTGGAATTCGAGGATCTCCGAGGGCAGAACCTCGATCTCGCCGTAGACAGATAGCTGGAAGGCTCCCGAATCGGTCATTATCGGCCCCTCAAACCCCAGAAGCTGGTGGACCCCCAACCTCGCCGCCAGCTCTTTGAGTTCAGGGTCCTGGTTTATGATGTAGCTGTTTGTGATCAGGATCTCGGCGCCCATCCTCTTCAGATCGGCAGGTTCGATCAGCCTGAGGTGGGGATTGACCACGGGCATCAGAGCAGGGGTCTCTACGACGCCGTGGGGAGTGCGAAGTCTGCCGATCCGACCCGCCAGATCTTTGTTCAGAATCTCAAAGCAATCTGGCATGTTCCATCTCCCTTGCAGATAAGGCATAAATAGGTTGGTACTGATCAGGGAGTGTCGCATCGCGATTTTAATTTAAATTGGTGGTGACCAACCTTGAAATGTGCAGTTATGATCATGTTGGCATGTCTCGTGGGCCCTGTGGCGGCATCAGGCTATAGCACGACCCAAGAAGCCTTCCTGCTGGGCGAAGATCCGGTCAAGAGCTCGATGGACGACTCCCGGTTCGAAGATTACGCCGAGATGTACTGGGCGTCTTACATCTCAAACCCCGATAAGACACCCACGGCACCCATCTCTGCCGGAAACGAGGTGGATATCGAAAATAGGCTCTTCTTCTGGATGACGAACTTCCCCTTTGACGTATCCGCCTCCTCCTTCGGCGACGGGATGGGCGGGGTCGCCGGAGCCGTGAGCCCCCGATACGATTTCGCTGTCGGAAACGCCTGGCTTTATTCCTCGCCCATCCCCGTCGAAGACTCCTCCTTCACTCCGGGAGATCTGACAAACGAAAGCCGGGTGCAGAAGAACAGGCAGTTTCTGACCCAGGAGATAACAAGAGAGTTCGGCCTGTGAAGTCACAGGCCGATGATCTTTTCATCTCAATTCTTTTTCCGGACTGTGTAGGGAAGAAGCCCTCCGGCGATGAGGATCTCCCTCTGGCGCTTGCTCAGATCCATCTTCAGCATGACCCTCTTTCCTGCGGTTCTGTCGAAGGCCTCCACCACCTCGTCGCCCCTTTCAATGGCCTCCCTGATGCCAAGGATATCGAGGTGGTCATCCCTCTTCAGGGAGTCGTAGTCTGACTCCGAGACGAAGGTTAAAGGCACGATCCCGAAGTTGACCAGGTTTGCGGCGTGGATCCGCTCGATGGACTTCGCCATCACCGCCTTGACCCCAAGATACATGGGACAGAGGGCGGCGTGCTCCCGAGATGAACCCTGGCCGTAGCTGACACCGGCAGCGATCAGGTTGTGGACGCCCCGGTCCCTCCGCTCGGCCGCCCTCCGGCTGAACTCGGGGTCCAGGGGCTCGAAGACGAACTCGGAGTACTTGGGAACGTTCGACCTGTACTTCAGGCGAGAGCCTGCGGGCATGATGTGGTCGGTGGTGACGTAGTCCTCCACCTTGATGGTTATCTCTCCCCGAAGGTCCTCGGGCAGGGGGGCGTTGGCGGGAGGTGCACCGATGTTCGGGCCGCGATAGACGGAGACCTTAGCCCTCTCCTCCGCAGGGAGGGGTGGGATGATCATGCTGTCGTCGACCTTGAATCGCTTCGGCATCCTCACCCTCGGAAAGTCGATACCCAGGTCTCTTGGATCGGTGATCTCGCCCCTGAGGGCCGCCGCCGCCGCCACCACGGGGCTTGCCAGGTAGACGTTGGCGCTCGGGGTTCCCGATCTTCCCTTGAAATTCCTGTTGCTGGTCCTGATGGAGACCGAGTCGGTCTTGGGGGAGATGCTGTTTCCTATGCAAAAGCCGCAGGCCGACTCCAGGATCCTCGCTCCGAAGGCAAGGAGGTCGCCGAGGCCGCCGTTCTCCGCTATCATCATGAGGACCTGTCTTGACCCCGGCGCCACCCCCAGGGAGATCCCGGGAACCAATCGGCGCCCCCGCAGCATCTCAGCGACGGTCATCAGGTCGACGTAGGAGGAGTTGGTGCAAGAGCCTATCATCACCTGGTCGACGGCCATCCCCTCCAGTTCGGAGACCGGGACGATATTCCCCGGGCTGTGGGGAGCCGCCATCAGCGGTTCTAGGTCTGAGAGATCGATATCCAATACGCGATGGTACTCGGCGTTCTCGTCGGCCTCCAGGGGAGTCCACTGGTCTGCCCTCTCCTGGGCCGCGAGGAACTTTCGGGTCTCCCCGTCGCTGGGAAATAGGGATGTGGTCACCCCCGTCTCCGCACCCATGTTGGTTATAGTGGCCCTCTCCGGTACGGTGAGGAAGCGCGCGCCATCCCCACCGTACTCGCAGACGCAACCCACGTTCCCCTTGGTGGAGAGCTCCTCCAGAACCTTGAGGATCACATCCTTGGCTGTAACCCAGTCGGGGAGCCTGCCCTCCAGGTTGACTTTTATCACCTCTGGGCAGGTCAGGTAGTAAGCTCCGCCTCCCATGGCCACCGCGACGTCGAGCCCGCCAGCACCGATGGCGATCATGCCCAGCCCCCCGCAGGTGGGGGTGTGGCTGTCAGACCCCAAGAGGGTTCTGCCGGGTCGTCCGAACCTCTCCAGGTGTACCTGGTGGCAGATCCCATTTCCGGGCCTTGAGAAGTGGATTCCGTACTTTTCAGCGATAGTCTGGAGGTATCGGTGGTCATCGGCGTTCTCGAATCCCACCTGGACGGTGTTGTGGTCCACATAGGATACTGAAAGCTCCGTCTCTATCCTGGAGAGGCCCATCGACTCAAACTGGAGATGGGCCATCGTTCCCGTGGCGTCCTGGGTCAGAGTCTGGTCTATCCTTATTCCGATCTCCTTTCCTGGCTCGTAATGCCCATCGACGAGGTGATCCCTCAAAATCTTCTCCGTCAAAGTGAAATTCATAAAAACCCTCCAAAAGCCCGCAGATCTCGCATTTAAGCCCCTTGATCTTGGCCGAATCTCTCTGTTGGTATTAATAATCAACGCGAAGATCCTGGACCCGACTTTTACCTGGCCTCCATCATGCCACAACGTTTAAATACGTGGCTGGTATTGGAGGAGTTCGCCCTTCTGGCAAAGTGGTGCGATCTTCGCGCAACGAGTCGAGATGGGAAGAGTCTAAGGGCTCTTTGGGTGCTCATGATTTGAGCCCCTGTCTGAGTCCGAAAGGCTTAAATAGCATCCTCTGATACGGGGAAGGGCTGTCCGGTGGTGCCCGGGCGGAGTCTGATTCCAGAGATGGTTTTGACTTCGCAAGATGGGCGGAACCGGCAAGCTTAAATACGATTTGCCCATAAGTATGTGGGCCGCTGGGGAGCATATCCCCAGAGCCGCGAGATAACGGCGTAAGCCCTGATGGCGTAGGACGCTCAGTATGATGGGCTGACTTCCATAGTTTGCGGCATATAAGTATAATCGTGGAGACGGGATACAACTTGTCTCGTCTGACATACGCTTATGGCGACTCGGCCAATTCCGACCGATACTGTAAATACTTCCATAATT
>NZ_JBNGCU010000070.1:0-5217 GCF_049974945.1 Methanocrinis sp.
TGTTAGACCCGGATCGCTGGTACAAGAAGGGCGCCGCCGACTACAGCTCCGGCTCGTTCGAGGAGGCCGTCGAATCTTTCAAGAGGGCGGTCGAGGCCGACCCCCTATTCATCGAGGCGTGGCACCTGCTCGGAGAGTCCCTCCGGAAGGGGCACCGCTATCAAGAAGCGGTGGAGTCTTTCGAGACGGCGCTGGATATAGAGCCAAATCACGCCCGAAGCTGGCGAGGGAGGGCGATCGCCTTGAACGAGCTGGCCCGGCACGAGGAGGCCCTGGAGGCGGCCGACGAAGCCCTGGAGATCGACCCGCGGGATCCAAGATCCTGGATCGTCAAGGGTTACGCATACCACTCATTGGGGAGGTTTCAGGATGCGGCCGCCTCCTACGACAGGGCGATAGAGATCGAGCCACTGGGCCCGAGGGCGGGCAGGGCGTGGAACAACAAGGGCGCGGCCCTCGACAACCTGGGCTGGCACGAGGAGGCCCTCGAGTGTTACGATGAGTCGATACTCATCGACCCCTTCGACTTCTACACCTGGAACAACAAGGGGGTCTGCCTCATCGCCCTCAAACGGCCCGAAGAGGCGGTTGAGTGCTTCACGAAGGCAGTGGAGATCCTCCCCGAGTACACCACCGCCTGGAAGAACATGGCCCTGGCCCTGAAAGCCCTGGGCAGAGAGGAGGAGGCCAGGAAGGCGCAGGAGATGGCGGGGGAGCTTGAGCCCGGATAAAATTGAGTCTCATTCCGGCCGAAAGCGGAGAAGGCGCAGGGCGTTTGCCACCACGAGAAGGGTGGAGCCTTCGTGAAGGACTATGGCGAGGCCGATACCCGCGAGGCCCAAGAGGGCGAGAGGCACCAGAAGGGCGATGACCAGAAGGGAGATGGCCAGGTTCTGCCCTATGATTCTTCGAGACCTTCTGCCGAGGGCCACGGCGAAGGGGAGCCTGGACAGATCGTTGGAGATGAGGGCGACGTCGGCGGTCTCCAGGGCGACGTCGGTCCCTCCGGCCCCCATGGCGATCCCCACCGTAGCCCTGACCAGGGCAGGGGCGTCGTTTACGCCGTCGCCGACCATCGCCACCGATCCGAATCTTCCGAGGAGGTCCTCGACGGTGGAGACCTTCTCCTCGGGAAGGAGGCCTGAGATATGCTCATCCATCCCCAGCTGGGAGGCGATGGCGGAGGCGACGCGCTCGTTGTCGCCGGTGATCATGACGAGAGGCCCGATCCCCAGCTCCTTCAATCGCTTCAGGGCGGAGGCCGCCTCGGGCCTTGGTCTATCTGCGAGTCCGATCACCCCCAAAAAGCGGCCGCCTTTCCTCACCACCATCGTGGTCTTCCCCCTCTCCTCCAGGCCTTCGGCCGCGGTGACCATCGATCCGCAGAGGGGATCGTCCAGTTCACCTTCGAAGAGCCTCAGGTTGCCGATGGAGACCTCTTCTCCCCCGAGATTGGCCTTCAGGCCCCTGCCGGGGACCGAACGGAGAGGCCCGATCTCCGGAAGGTCGATGTCCCGATCCCGGGATGCCCTCAGGACCGCCTCGGCCAGGGGATGGCCCGACAGCCTCTCGGCGGCCCCTGCGATCCGGAGTAGGTCGTCCTCGCTGGCATCCCCCACGGGCACGACGTCCGTCACCTCGGGCCTGCCCAGGGTGAGAGTTCCTGTCTTGTCGAAGGCGATCGATTTTATCGATCCGAGGTTCTCGAGGTGGACCCCGCCTTTGATCAAGATCCCATGCCTTGCGGCCTGGGCGATCCCCGAGAGGACTGCGGAGGGGGTGGAGATGGCAAGAGCGCAGGGCGATGCCGCCACCAGGATCGTCATCGCCCTGATGAAGGCCTCATCCCAGGGAAGGAGGCCCACCGCCGGCGGTACGATGATCAGGAGGACCACGCCGCTCAGGACCAGGGGGACGAAGATCCCCTCGACCCTCTCGGCGAACCTCTGGGCGGGCGACTTCCGGACCTGGGCCTCCTCCACCATGGAGATGACCCTGGCCAGGGTGGAGTCTTTTGAGAGCTTCGTCACCTCGACCTCCAGAGAGCCCGACCCGTTGACCGTCCCGGCGTAGACCTGATCGCCGGGCGACTTCTCCTGGGGGAGGCTCTCCCCGGTGATGGGGCTCTCGTCCACAGAGGATCTGCCCAAAAGGACGATGCCGTCGGAGGGGATCCTCTCTCCGGGCCGAACTATGACCACATCGCCCCTCTCCACCTCCTCGACGGGCAGATCCAGCTCACTGTCCTCTCTTCTGATCCTGGCGCTCTTCGGCGAGATCTCGCCCAGGGCCTCGATGGCCCTCCGGGCTCTGCCCGTGGCGTAATGCTCCAGGGAGTGGCCCAGGCTGAAGAGGAAGAGGAGAAGGGCACCTTCGGCCAGCTGGCCCACCAGGGCGGCCCCCAGGGCCGCCACCACCATCAGAAAGTCGATATCCAACCGGGCGTGGGCCGCGGCCTTGACCGCGTGCCTGGTGGCGTCGTATCCTCCCCAGAGATAGGCGAGCAGATAGATCCCGGCGACCGTCTCAGAGGATAGTCCGCCGGACCTCTCCGCCAGAACTCCGGCCGCAAGAAAGAGACCTGCGAGTAGGGCGAACGCCAGCTCTCGATGGCGCCGGAGCCGTCCCTCCCCCCTCTCCTCCTCGACCTCGTAGCCCATCCATTCCACCCGACGGACTATCTCTCGGTGAGAGGTCTCGGCGGAGTCGTACTCGACCTTAATCCGCTCGGCCGCGTAGCTCACGGAGACGGCGATGACGCCGGGGAGGCGAGAGAGGATGTGCTCGAGGCTCTTTGCGCAGTCGGTGCAGTCCATCCCCCCCACTCTTAGGGTCTCGTGGCGGTACCTTTCGGAGATGCCCGCCCCCATCTCCTCCGCCAGCCGCCTCGCCGTCTTGAGGGAGGTGAGGTTTGGATCATAGTGGAGACAGAGAAGGGTCCTCCCCCCCTCATCTCTGAGGTGGGCCCTCTCGATCCCCCTCTGGTCAGATAGGGCCTCTACTAGCCGATCGGCGCACCGGGGACACTCGCCACCCTCCTCGGGCAAAATTAGAGGCAGCTCCAGAGATAGCGTCTCCTCTGTCCGGCTCATACTATCATCTACGATCCGAGAAAGTCCGAGACGTCCCAGAGCCCCGACGCACGATAGTCACCGGTCCATCGAAGCCACATCTTATCGTCCTCGGCAAGGTCGGATAGAGTGCCCGCCGCAAGCTCCATCGGCGGAACCGGCAGTCCGGGGCTCGACTGGATGAGGACCCACTCGCACCCGCCGTCGGGATGCCTGGACCAGCTGCGATCGTCATCGTCATCGTCGGAGAGGACCGGGGTTCTGTCCACCTCATCCCCCTCTTCGTCTCTCAAAATAACCATCTCGTCGCTGTTTCGCAGCCAGTAGCCCTCATACTCGACCACCAGAAAACCTCCCGCCGGGATGATCGTCCCCGACTCGATGGGGACGACATAACCCCCGACCGTCGTCAGCCACCAGTCGCCAACATCGGCATCGCCATCCCCTTCGTTGTAAAGCTCCAACCACTCGTTATCCTCGTCGCCGTCCGGAGGATTTGACTCCACCTCGTTGATCACCACCGATGCTGGCCACCCGTCCACGGGATCTAACTCGCCGCCTCCGGCGCCGCTCACCTCGACAAAGACCGCGGATGCTGAAGCGGCGACGAGGGCCAATAAGACTAAAAAGCTCTGCTCTATTCTCATAGTCAACGCCTTTTTAGAGATCTGTCCCTTAGGGGAAGGAGCCTATTGAGGGTGGGCAGGATGGAGTTCAGACCGAAGGCTTTTCCTTTTCCACCCAGGTTCAAGAGTATACCCGCCGCCAGGATCGCCGCGATCACCAGAGGGAACCTCCAGCCGGAAAGCTGCTCCTCCTCCAAAGCACCATCCCCCTCTGGAAAGGCGGCGGCCTTTGAATCGGCCCCATCATAGATCCTCTCTCTGGAGAGGGCAAAGGCGTCCTCGGTATCCTCTTCGAGGGTGGGGACGAGAAGCCCCTTGTTGTGCCAGGCGTACTCGTGAATAGGGTCGAGGCTTATGGCCCGGTCGTAGCATTCCTGAGCCTCTTGGTAGCGGCCCAGCTGGTGAAGGGCAAAGCCCCGGTTGTTCCAGGCGTCAGGGTCCATCGGCTCGATCTCGACCACCCGATCGTAGCTCTCCAGGGCCTCCTCGCGCCTGCCGAGATCTGCGAGGATCGTGCCCCGGTTGTTCCAGGCGAGGGGGTCTTGCGGCTCGATCTCCACCGCCCGATCGTAGCTCTCCAGGGCCTCCTCGCGCCTGCCGAGATCTGCGAGGATCGTGCCCCGGTTGTTCCAGGCCTCTGCCTTTTCTGGACCGAACTCGACGGCCCGATCGTAGCTCTCCAGGGCCTCCTCGCACCTCCCCAGGGCGGAGAGGGCGGCCCCTCTGCTCAGCCACAAGTCGGCGTCGAAGGGCCTGATCTTGGTGGCCCTCTGGTAGCAGGAGAGGGCGTCCTCGTATCTTCCAAGGCCGGTGAGGGCGAGGCCCTTGTTGTACCAGAGGTCTGGGTTGTATTTGTCCATCTCGATCGCCCGGTCGTAGCTGGCGACGGCCTTCTCATATTCGCCCCTCTTGACCTGAGAGTTCCCCATATCTGACCAGTCGCCGGCCGAGAGCTCCTCCCCATAGACAGGGGAGATGCCGAGGAGGAGAAGGAGGAATAGGAGGACGGATTTACCGGACCGGGATCCTGGGAGATGGTGATTTTTTCGCCCATCCCCACCCTTCGGATTTGGGGTATCTGCCTTCTCCAACGCCATTTCAACTCCCATTCCTGGATCAGAGCCAAAAAATCTCTTCGGCGTCATCCGAAGGGACTGCTGGGGGTCAAGCCGGATCCCCTGCGGAAGTTCGAGCTGAGATCGATCATTTCAAACTCCCTGATCGAGACCGTCTTCAAGGTGCCGTTTATATCGATCTCCCTGGCCGATCGGGACTCAGATCTGAAGTCTTTGAATCCCGTATCTAAGTCGAAGCCTTCGCCGGGGGTGTCGAGGGTGGGCTGCATCCAGGAGTCGCCGAAGGGAGGATCCAGGCCGGTTCTGTTCACCCCTGGTTCGGGCTCTTCCTTGAATACGAGCCTCTTGACCTCTCTGGCCTCTGACTGCGTCCCCAGGACTGCGGGCGGATCGGAGGCCACCACCGCCGGTTCTTCGGCTCCCGGATCTTCGAGCCCCGGATCT
>NZ_JBNGCU010000070.1:5317-9762 GCF_049974945.1 Methanocrinis sp.
CCCGGATCTTCGAGCCCCGGATCTCCGACCATCGAGAGGAGCGAGGAGGGATCGGTCCCTTCTCCGCCACCCCAAGCAGCTGATTCTGCAGAAACTTCTGCCAGATCTGGCTCGGATTCAGCATCTGAAGGCTCCGCAGAGGGCGCATCCAGGCCATCCCCCGCCTCCGAAGATCGCCCGGCATCTGGATCTTCGCCCCTCTCAGATCCGGCTTCGACCACCGGGGGTGCCGTCGACCTCTCGACCGGGTCCGGCACCGGCCCCGTATCAGCCATCAGAGGTTCGGGGGTGGTTGGAACGGACCTCTTTTCGGGTGCGGCGTCCACGGCCGCGCCCTCTTCCCGCGAATATCCGGTGGCGCCGGAAATTTCAACTCCCACATCGATTACCTCAGATGAAGCAACAGCCGGTTCGACCCTGCCGACCAGGTCCGGGATCTCTGACGCTCTTTCGGCGGAGCTCTTCTCGGACACGGCCTCGGCCCGGCTCTCTGCCATCACGGGTCCGCTCTCACCACCCCCAACCTCGAATCGAGGGACTGGGCCCTTAATCTCTGCTGGCGCATCTATCTCCGGGCTTGAACCTGACTCCGTCTCCGATATCTCGGCAGCCTCATCCGCTTTCCGACCAGGGCCGCCGACGACGGAGGAGAGGGTATCGTCATCCTTTGCCCCCTCATCGATGCTGGTGACGTTCTCGCGGGGTGAGGACGCAGGCTTCGTGCTGCCTCCGCCCGAAGACGACCGTCTGCTGCTGCCACCACCGGACGGGAAGAAGGAGAAGCCGGAGGAGCCAGAGACGTCTTTTTCGACGGTTCGAGGAGTTTTGTCCAGCTTCTCTGAGAGCGGAACCGCGGTTGGGTTTCCCGAGGAGGTCGCTCTCAGATAGGAATAAGACGCATCGCCTCCGCCCCCTGAGATCTGGTCACTGCAGAGGAGATATCCCAGGCCGGGCGTGAGGAGGACGAGGCCCAGGGCCAGAAGGAAGCTCCATAATCGAACCTGCTTTTTGGGAGAGATGTTCAGACGCCTCAAAACCTCCATATCCCGTAGCTTCCGACCCTGCCCACCTCGGATCGCGTGGATCTTGTACGCGGAATATCCGGTGATGATGGAACCTACGATGGTGGCTACAAGGGCTAACATGGCTCACTCCCCCCAACTTTACCTTTCAGCAGATGCTTAGCTAGATGTATATCACCGATATATATCAGTTACGCATAATCCTATAAAAATACTTTTATACGATTAGAAGAATAAGGGGTGGAGAGGGGCGTAAAACCCCGGTCTTTAGGCCGGAGATGTAGAGCCCCTCCCCTATCTATGCTAAACATATTCCCAGGAACACAAGTCAGCTATGTTCCAGGTGCGGTCTAAAAGTTCCGAAGTAGCTATCGGATCGAGTCCATGAATGTCCTCAATGCGGGCTGGTCATGGACCGTGACGAGAATGCAGCAATAAACATTCTGAGACTGGGGCTACAGTCTCTGCCAAAAGCTAGAAGCACCGCCCTTCAGGGCGGGGATTAGTCACGAGATAGGTCTAACCTTTAAATCGATCCTTCCCATTCATCTTGGAGACCCTTTCATGAGAGAAGACGAGAGATTCCAGATCATATGGGAGAACGCCCAGAAGATGCCGGAGATGGAGAAGGCCGTCTTCTTCGAGCTGGAGCGAAAAAAGACAGTTGCTGGGCTGCTTCTGGTCGTCTTCCTGTTTGGAGGCGCTGGCCTGATCTACGCGGAGAAGGCGGCCAAGGGCGCGGTATTGATGCTGATCGATGCTGCCCTGATCGCGGCATTCCTCACTCTCCACGGTTTTGGACCGATCGATATCGATACGACCTTTGACGCCGCGAGCTTGATCCTGGTCCCGCTGATCCTGGCCCTCTACATCTACTCGGCGTGGGACGTTCGCCGGACGATAGAGGAGCACAACAATAGGCTTTACGCCACCGTCTTCGACCGATCTCCTCCTTAGAACAGGAAGGCAGGTCATCAGGAGACGGCCCCGTTATCGTGAAAAATATCGAGGATCGGCGGCGCTGATCCGGCGCCACCGACCCAACTCTTCTGCTTCAGCAGCCTTTCGCCCCTCGCCCTCAGGTCACCTGGACGATCACGGTGCTATCGGCGCTGCACCCGCCGACGGTGGAGCTGATGGTGAAGGTCTTGAGGCCAGCCGATCCGAACCTCGACTCCAACTGGTAGGTTCCCGTCGATACCTTCCGCAGAGTGCCGCTGGTCAGGACGGCGTCGGCGGGGTTCCAGGTCAGCCTCAGGCTCGAGGGGTCGGCGAGCAGCCCACCGGGCCCGCGGAACTTGACGGTGAGGATGTAGGGGCTGTAAGCCCTGGTGGCGCTGAAGTCCATCGAAGCCCAGCAGCCTGCCTCCGATCTTGCGGGCTGGACGAAGATGTCGCCGCCAGAGTCGTCCTGAAGGACGTAGGCGACCCAGAGGAGGCCGTCGAAGGGGCTACGGACGAGGGAGGGCCAGACCTCGTCGCCGGGGGCTCCGGTCACGGAGATCCTCTCGATAAGGCTCCAGCCCGGGTTGAACCTCTCCAGGATCAGGTCATAGCTCCCCCTCTCTTGAGTGCTGTAGACCAGGTCCAACTCGCCGCTCTGCGCGATCAGGGATGGGTAGTCCTGGCTCGACGAGCTGCTGGTCACCCTCTTCTTCTCGACGAAGTTCAGGCTCCGGTCATACTTCTTGACGAAGATGTCCCTGTTGCCGGACTCCTCCGAGACGTAGGCGACGTAGAGCCTGTTCTCATCCTCCGAATAGGCGAGGGATGGCCGATCCTGGTAGCTGGTCTCGGTGGTGACCCTCACCTTCCGCGTCGACGTCCAGGCCGAGTTGAACCGCTCGATGAAGATGTCGCCGCCATAGAGAGAGCCCGTCTCCCAGGACTGGTAGGCGAGATAGAAGTCGCTGCCTGCCCGGACGAGAGAGGGTCTGTCCTGGTCGGCGGAGGAGGTGGTCAGCCTCCGGGTATCGACGAGGTTCAGATCCTGGTCGTACTTCTTCATGAAGATATCCCAGTTTCCCGTCTCATCGGATACGTAGGCAGCGTAGTAGTAGCCGTCGGAGTGCACCACCGACGGGGTGTCCTGGTAAGACGGAATGCTGGTGGCCTGGACCTTCTGCATCTGGTTCCAGCTGGAATCGAACCTCTTGAGGAAGATGTCGCCGCTGTAGAAGGAGCCCGCCTCCCAGGACTGGTAGGCCAAAAGATACCCCTCATCGGCATAAACCAGAGAGGGCCTGTCCTGGATCACGCCTCCGGAGGTGAGCTGATATACGCCGCCGGAGCTGACCAGCTGGTAGCCCCTGTAGCCCGTGGCGCTGTCGTAACTGGAGGCGGATTCGTGCTTTCCGTCCCTGACGTACACGTAGACTTCATACTCGCCGGCGTCGCCGGGATCTGAGGACCAGGTCCAGCTGCGGCTTGTGCTCCAGTCCCTGATCACCCTCCAGGAGTTTCCTGTAGAGGGACCCCTCAACCAGAATTTGTAGTAGAGGAGGTCACCCTCGGGGTCTGTGGCCGAAGCCGTCCAGACGATCCTCGATCCCGCCGTCTGGGGGCTGGGCCGGTCGGGCGAGAGGCCCGTCACCGTCGGAGGACGGTTGGTCAGGGGAGGGGATGTCAGCTGATAGCCGCCGTATCCGGTGCGGCTATCGTAGCTGGATGCCGACTCGTGTCTTCCGTCTCGAACGTATACGTAGACGTCGTACTCTCCGACGTCACCGACGCTCGTCGACCAGGTCCAGCTGCGGCTTGTGCTCCAGTCCCTGATCACCCTCCAGGAGTTTCCTGTAGAGGGACCCCTCAGCCAGAACTTGTAGTAGAGGAGGTCACCCTCCGAGTCGGAGGCCGAAGCCGTCCAGACGATCCTCGATCCCGCCGTCTGGGGGCTGGGCCGATCGGGCGAGAGGCCCGTCACCGTCGGAGGACGGTTGATCGGCCTGACACCGACGAGCTGGTAGCCCTTGTATCCGGCGATGTCGTCATAGCGTCCCGCAGGCTGGTGCTTTCCATCTCTCACGTAGACGGCGAAGTCGTACACTCCGAGGTCACCGGCGCTCGTCGACCAGGTCCAGCTGCGGCTTGTGCTCCAGTCCCTGACCACCTTCCAGAGGTTCCCCGTAGAGGGGCCCTTCATCCAGAACCGATAGAGGATCGAGTCACCGTCGGGATCGCTCGCCGATGCCGTCCAGGTAACCCTGGCTCCGGCGATCTGGGGACTGTACCTGCTTGGGGTGAGGGCTGTGACCACAGGAGGCCGGTTTGCCGCCGGGTTCACCGTGAACGGGGTGATCTTGTAGGCGTCCCAGCCGTCGGCTCCGGCATGGTTTCCGTCCCTGATCCAGACGTTCACCTCGTAGCTGCCCTGCTCTGACGCAGTCCAGTCCCACCAGTTCACAGAGCTCCAGTCTCTGACCG
>NZ_JBNGCU010000071.1:0-9522 GCF_049974945.1 Methanocrinis sp.
GCAGACGAGGCTTGCAGGCTTTCTTTCTCGACCTCCCAAAGAGGTTAAATAAATCAGGCTCGAAGGGTCGTCCAGGTGCATTATAATGTCATTTGAGATCGAGAACATTCACGCTCGCGAGATTTTGGACTCGCGAGGAAACCCCACCGTTGAGGTAGACGTCTGTACCTGCTGCGGCTTCGGCCGGGCCGCCGTCCCCTCGGGCGCATCGACCGGGACCCACGAGGCGTTGGAGCTTCGAGACGGCGACGACCGATACAATGGAAAGGGCGTCCTCAAGGCGGTGAAGAACGTCAACGAGATCATCGGGCCGAAGCTGATCGAGTCCGGGATCTCCGCCCTGGAGCAGCGGGCCGTCGACGACTTCATGCTGGCTCTGGACGGGACGCCCCTCAAGTCGAACCTGGGCGCGAACGCCATCCTCGGCGTCTCTTTGGGCGTGGCCAAGGCCGCCGCCAGCGAGCTGGCGATTCCGCTGTATCAGTACCTCGGCGGGGTCAACACGACTACCCTGCCCGTGCCTTCCTTAAACGTCCTCAACGGCGGCCAGCATGCCGGAAACGACCTCGCCATCCAGGAGTTCATGATCCTACCCAAGGGCGCAAGCTGCTTCTCTGAGGGCCTGCGGATGGCGGCGGAGACCTACCACGCCCTGGGCAAGATCCTCGCGGGGAGGTACGGCGCAGGAGCCACCAACGTCGGCTACGAGGGAGGCTACGCCCCACCCCTGAACAAAACCTGCGACGCCCTCGACGCTTTGATGTCCGCCCTTGACGTCACCGGCTACGAGAAAGAGATCGGGATCGGGATGGACGCCGCCGCCTCCAGCTTCTTTGAGAACGGCTCCTACGCCATCGACGGCAAGAAGCTCTCGGCCGGCGAGATGGTCGACTTCTACGCCGACCTCGTCTCCACGTATCCCATCATCCTCATCGAGGACCCCTTCGAGGAGGAGGCGTACAAGGACTTCGCGGCCCTCACCGCTCGTCTTCCGGGGACGATCATCGTCGGCGACGACATCTACGTCACCAACGTCGAGAGGCTGGCCAAGGGGATCGAGATGAAGGCGACAAACGCGCTTTTGCTCAAGCTCAACCAGATCGGCACCGTCTCCGAGGCCTTCGACGCCGCCCGGATGGCCTTCAGAAACGGCTTCAAGGTGATGGCAAGCCACAGGTCCGCCGAGACCGAGGACTCAGCCCTCGCCGACGTCACCGTGGCCCTGGGGGCCGAGATGCTCAAGACCGGGGCCCCCGCCCGGAGCGAGAGGAACGCAAAGTACAACCAGCTCCTGCGGATCGAGGAGAAGCTCGGCTTCGCCTCGAGCTACGCCCGGATATAATTTAGCAGGGCTCGAAAGATCTATAATCGACCGGCTCCATGAGCCGGCCCATGGAATACTCATTCAAGAGAGGCTTTAAGCCCGAGCTGGAGAGGATAAAGGCAGCCCTGGAGGAGGAGTTTCCCGCCGAGATCCGGGAGGATGGGGGGAGGCTCCTTCTCAGCTACGGAGCCCTCAAGTCCATCGAGGTCTCGATCGCTGGCAAGAAGCTCTGCGTCACCACCGAGGCCTCAGACAAGGCCGACGACGAGGTGATCCTCGACACCAACAAGAGGTTTCGAAACTTCCTGGAGCGGGCCACCGGCTACACCGCAAAGCAGAGGCTACAGCAGGCGAAGAAGGAGGCGAGCAAGGGCTAGGGGCCGTTTTTCCGCGCGCCCTTCGCAATACGGCTTTTGCCCCGGCCCGCCTTTTATCCAGGCCCTTCTCTAGCAGACCCGCAGCCTCCCCGCCACGAACTCCTCGACCAGATCTTTTATCCCCTCCAGGTGGCGGTCGACGACGGCCTCGATCCTCTTCTCCTCATTCTCTTCCGGTCGCACCTCTCCTCTTATCTCCACCGCCCGGAGCAGCGGTTCTGTGAGGGGAGCGCCTATCCTGCTCACCAGGGTGACGTACGCCTCTTCGACGCCCTCGATCTCGGCGATCTCTCTCGCAGCCCTCGATGCGACGACGTTGTAGATCTTGCCGACGTGGTTTACGGGGTTCTTCCCCGCGATCGCCTCGATCGACATCGGCCTCATGGGAGTGATGAGGCCGCTCCCGCGATTGCCCCGACCGGTGGCGCCGTCGTCCCCCATCTCAATCGAGCTTCCGGTCAGGGTGAGAAAGATGTTCTCCTCGCCGTCGGCGGCGTTGACGGCGACATCGGCGTCGACGACCTCGAGAATCGTCTCGCGAATCTTCTCCTTCACCTCTCGATAGTCCTCCATCGAGGAGACGAACCTGGAGACGATCGCCACCGCCACCACCAGGTTCAGCCTCTCGCCGATACGAACCGCCATCACCTTGGTATCCTCCCCCGCGCCCCTCACTCCTCGGATCCTCTCCTCCAGATCGAGGACCAGCTCCTCGGTGGGGTTTAAAGGCGCAAACCCGACCCCTATCGAGGTGTCGTTCGCCCCCCTCTTCATCAGGCTTACAAGCTCCGGCGACCCCTCCCTCACCCTGGAGTCCACCCTGTACTCCTCAAGGTTCTTGACCGATCTTTCGAGATGGCTCGAGGCGACCCTCGCGATCAAGGCGTCCAGATCCTCGCCCTCAGGCGCCGTCGCTCTGCCGCCGACGATCAATGTCGGAGGCTCAACGACCTGCCCGCCGCCGAACGAGACCTCAGTCTCTCCGGCGGTTATGAGGACCTTGTCCACGTTGTGGTGGAGGATCTCTCCGAACTCCTCCATGTAGAACCGGGAGAGCTCCACCGATATCGCCTCGGATACGCCGTCGGCGAGGGTATCCGGGTGGCCCAGCCCCTTGCGCTCAACCACCTCGAAGAGGAGGGGTCTGTACCTCAGAAACTCGATCATCAAAACACCCCAATAATTGAATGATCTCCGAATTAATATTTTGATCGGTTGCGAGGAGAGAGCGGCCCCAGATTACGCCGATCGGCGTTATAATATGGAGACAAACGTCGATAGATCTAATCCCATAATTATGGCCACGTCGAGATTATCGGCTGTAAATTTACCGGATAACTGAGGCTGTGACCGCATCGGAGATTTATAAAAGCCAACCTATTTCTGAGGGTGTAATTTATATTCAGGGAGGAGCATTCGGCTGAGTAATGACTGAGTCAACAATAACGACAGATCAGGAGTCGATTCAGGAATTACACGTAAAGAGGATCGCAGCTCTGGAGAACGAGAACAAGCGCCTGAGCGAGGAGATAGAGACCCTCAGGATGGAGAAAGAGGACACCAGAGCCAAGCTCGTTGAGACCCTCATATCCAACAAGAAGTACATGCGAGAGGAGGAGAGGCTGAAGAAAGAGAACGCCCTTCTCCGCAGGATGCCCCTCTTCCTGGCGACGGTGGTGGAGATGGGAGAGGACTACGTCCTCCTCCGACAGCACGGAAACAACCAGGAGTTCATAACCACCACCTCTCCGGAGATGATGGAGAAGCTGGAGCCGAACACCAGAGTCGCCATAAACAACTCCCTGACGATCGTGAGGGTGATGGACAAGTCCGTGGACGTCAGGGCCAAGACCATGGAGCTTATCGAGGCCCCCACCGTCACCTACGATCAGGTGGGCGGCCTGGAGGACCAGATCAGAGAGGTGAGCGAGACCGTCGAGCTCCCCCTCACCCAGCCTGAGCTCTTCGCCGAGATCGGGGTTGAGCCGCCGAAGGGCGTCCTCCTCTACGGTCCCCCAGGAACCGGCAAGACCCTCATCGCCAAGGCAGTGGCCCACCATTCAAAAGCCACCTTCATCCACATGTCGGGTAGCGAACTCGTCCACAAGTTCATCGGCGAGGGCGCCCAGCTGGTGAGAGACATATTCCAGATGGCGCGGGACAAAGCCCCTGCCATCGTCTTCATCGACGAGATAGACTCCGTCGGGTCCATAAGGACCCACGACGGGACCACCGGAAGCGCCGAGGTGAACAGGACGATGATGCAGCTGTTGGCCGAGCTGGACGGCTTCAGGGCGAGGGGCGACGTCAAGGTCATCGCTGCCACCAACAGGATAGACATCCTGGACCCAGCTCTCCTCCGGCCGGGGCGGTTCGACAGGATAATAGAGATACCGATGCCGAACTTCGACGCTCGCCTGGCCATCCTTGGGATCCACACCAAGAAGATGAAGATGAGCCCCGAGGTGGACCTCCTGGCGATGGCCAGAGAGACGGAGGGCGCCAGCGGTGCCGATCTCAAGTCGATCGCCGTAGAGGCCGGCATGATGGCCATAAGGCGGCACGGCAGCTCGGTGACCGCAGAGGACTTCGAAAGAGCGGTGGACAAGGTCCTCGGGGAGGAGATGCTGCCCCGGGTCGACGAGTCCATGAGGATGTTCTCCTGACGGAGAGCCTTTCGATGAGGATCGGTGGCGACTTGTGCCGAGGCGCAAGCCCCCCTTCCCCCTCGCCTCCCAAAATGTTCTTTTCTTTTCTTACGCGAGATCTCCTAGGCGACCCGAGTGTTCTCAGCCTCTAAGGGTATACTTCTCGGAGGGCTTCTTCAGGGGGTTATGGTCCTTCTCTGTATCTGAGACCGCTTGAGGCAGGTCCCCGAGACCGTCCCCGAAGGGGTCGGGTCCGAAGTATCCGCTCCAGTAGTTGCCGATGTACCGCTTGTACGCCACGCCGTTGTAGATGTAGCTCAGACGGTCCGTCGAGTTCCAGAAGTTGGAGGAGTTCCAGGAGTGGGCGCTCTTTTGGTTGTCGATCAGGTTGTTCATGTAAATCCTGTTGTTGAAGGAGTTGTCGATGTAGATGCCATAGTCGTTGATGCTCAGGTTGTTTCCGGCGAGGACGTTCCCGTTGGAGTTCTCCAGGCTGACACCGTCCAAATTGTTTCTTACAGTGTTGCTGGTGATGGCGTTCCTGTTGGAGAAGAAGAGGCGGATCCCGAAGATGTAGTTGTACCTTACCCTGTTCCCCCTGACGGTGTTGCCGGCAGATCGGAGGAGCCAGATACCCTCATTATCGTTGTAACGGGCGATGTTGTTGGAGACTGTATTGTTGCTGCATTCTCCAAGGATGATTCCCGCCCACTGGTTTAGGCTTGCGTTATTGTTTCTTATGGAGTTGTTATTCGCCTTGCTCAGGAGTATGCCACCGAAGGTGTTGTTGCAGGCGTAGTTCTCTGTTATAGTGCATTTCTCCGATGAGTAAAGAGAGATGCCCACGTCGTTGTTGCAGACCGAATTTTTCGCCACATTGTTATTGGCAGAGCCGTCGAGGACTATGCCATACTCATTTCCTGTGACGTTGTTATCTCTTATGACACTGTTATTCGAGGTCACCTTTATCCCGGCGTCCTTCCACAGACTGCCCGAATTGGTGGCCTCGAACCCTTCAAGCAAAACTCCGTCGGCGGAGATGACGATGGCGGTGCCAAACCCCTCAGCGTCCACCACGGGCCTGCCGTTGCCCGTATCGAGGCCTACGACGGCGAGTTTCTTGTTGATCTGCAAGTTCTCGCTGTACAGGCCGCTCTTAACGACGATCCTGTCCCCGTCGCTGGCTCGGTCTATGGTGGCCTGGATGAATCTGTCGTCGTAATCGGGAGATACCACGTACGTTGTTGCAAAAGTCAGCCCCACCAAGAGGGCTAAGAAGATCACCGAAATTACAAGGACCCTTCTATAGACGCTGTTTCTGAGCATAGGAAGGGATATAAGCTGGTTTATCGGTTAAAAGCTTTTTTTAGGATTGCACTCGTTTTAAACTTTTATGGCCAGGATGCGAAAATATTAAGTAGTCAGGGGTCTCCCCGAACTTGATGGAAGCGGATGAGAACATCTCGGCGGAAGAGGACATATTCTATGAGTACATGCTCCCTTCTGAGACCGGCACCGAGGATCTTGACCCCGCTTCGAACATATCTAACCTGACCACAGATCTCCCGAGGGAGCTATCTTCGGAGGTGCCATCCCAGCTTACTGGGAAGGGCGACCAGTCGGCCCTGACCACGATCATCGACTACCTGAACTCTGCTCTCGGCATAGATCTCGTATCGATCGCCAGGATCTTCTTAGAGGTAGTCGTAATCCTCGTTGCCACCTACCTCACCGCAGTGATCGTAAGGCGCGCGATCACCGTCCACCTTCCTAAGGTCATCGGAACGGGAAAAGCCGGCTTTGATGTGGAGACCGAGATAACCTTCAGGACCCTAATCAGCAGGCTTCTGGTGGCGGTGATCTACATCGCCGGTTTCCTCCTCGTCGTCTCCCGGATACCGACCCTCAACACCCTCGCAGTAACGCTCCTCGCTGGGGCCGGCGTTGCAGGCATCGCCATAGGCTTTGCGGCCCAGGATTCGCTATCCAATGTCATCTCCGGCCTCTTCCTCGCGGTCTTCCACCCCTTCAGGGTGGGCGACTTCATCGACTTCAACGGTGAGTACGGCCAGATAGAGGACCTGACCCTGAGGCACACCACCATCAAGACCTGGGACGGCCGGAGGATCTTCGTACCCAACAGCATCATGGGCAACCAGCCCATAATCAACTGGTCGATAACCGACCCGGTCATAACCTATCCCGTAACCGTGGGGATCGCCTACGGCGCGAACATAGACCGGGCGAGAGAGATCATGATCGAGGTGGCGAAGAGGCATCCGCTCGTCCTCAAAAATCATGATATAGCGGTGAGGGTGACCGAGCTTGGAGACTTCGCCGTGAACCTGCGGCTCGGAATTGACGTTCCCAACAGGGATGTGGCCTGGACCACCGCATGCGAGATAAGAGAGGCGATCAAGAAGGGGTTCGACAAGGAGGGTATAGAGATACCCTTCCCCTACAGAAACCTCATCATCCAGACTCCACCCGGATCGTCGATCCCGAAATTTCAGGAGACGGGGTCCGATCATGAGGACCGGGCATCTTAGCTCTGAGATCGGCCCCCGCGGCTCGGGAGCCTCGACCTTATGATCTCCTTCAGAGGTTCGATATCTCCGGCTTTGGCGGAGATGGGGGCGATCTTATCTTTCCACTGGCTCCAGGGGGGGAGCATCCCGAGCCTTTCGGCGATCTCGTCCAGGGTGGCGTCGGGATCTTTGACCTTGTCCATCTTGTTTGCGGCCACGACCACCGCCAGGTCCAGCTCCGTCAGAAACTCGAATAGCTCCACCTCCAGAGGGATATCGCCCCTCTCCTCCCAGCGGTCGGCGATCTCGACGAAGCTCGCGGCGTCTATCACCTGTATCGCCAGGAGGATCTCTTCGGTCTTCTCTTCGAAGCGACGGACTATGAAGTCCTTCGTCCCCTCCTGGACCTTCTTACCGGCGCCTTTCATGTAGCCGTACCCCGGCATGTCTACGTAGACGACGTTTCCCACCACTGCTCTGGCGGGGCCGACGGTAACCCCGGGCCTTCTACCCACCCTCACCCTCTTGCCGGTGAGCAGGCGAAAGAGGGTGGATTTGCCGACGTTCGACCTTCCTACCAGCACGATCTCTGAAGTCATGGACCGATCATCTCCCATCTGTTGGAGGTCCCCTTCAGAAATTAGTTTCCCTCCATCATTCTAGCTCCCCTCCAACCGCCCTCATGCCGGACCTCCCAAATCCAAGGAGCGAGCTGCTGGACCTGTCGCCCCCGCACGAACCGAAAGCCTTATATTCGACGTATGTCGTATATGAGATAGGCAAAAGTCGACCGTACTTTTTCCTCCCTCCCTAAAATCCCTACACCGACTTTTGCCCTCCCTTCATTACAGCCCGCACGATCGCGGATCACTCGGCCTTCGAGGATCTTAAAATTCCACAATTTTTTTGGGCATCATCAGGCCCAAGCACAAGATCAGACGCGATTGCACATGGGTCGCCAAGGCGACAGTTTCCGGAAACTTGATGATCGATGGAAAAGTTTATATTCGTCAGATGACGAGGTACTCCCAGGCAAAAGTCTGACGTCGAAGCTTCCCTCCCTCCTGAATCCCCGATATGCGACTTTTGCCCTCCCACCTCCCCCTTATCCTGTTGCATCAGCCCCGTACTGTTGCATCAGAAACCTTTAAGGACGGCCAGATCATCGCTTGATCTGTCGGGTGCCGAAACTTGACCGAAGATATCCTTATTTATCTCTCTACGATATTAGTGCTGGGCATAGTGGCCCAGTGGTTGGCCTGGAGGCTAGGTCTACCATCGATACTGGTACTGCTGATATTCGGCCTTGGCGCGGGCCCCATCACCGGTCTCCTCGATCCAGACCAGATCCTCGGCCCCCTCCTCGTCCCTATGGTATCCCTATCGGTAGCAGTGATCCTCTTTGAGGGCGGCCTGAACCTGAAGATCGGCGAGCTTCGGGAGATCGGGACCGTCGTCCGCAACCTAATAACCGTGGGAGTTCTCGTCACTTGGGTTGGATCCACCATCGCCGCCCATCTCATTTTGGGGCTCGACCCGTACATCGCCATCCTCTTCGGCTCGATCCTGGTGGTCACCGGACCAACGGTCATCCTTCCGATGCTTCTTCAGGTCCGTCCCAACGGAAGGGTCGGAAACGTAGCCAAGTGGGAGGGGATCATGAACGATCCCATCGGGGCGATGCTGGCGGTTCTGGTCTTCCAGGCGATCGCCATGGGCGGAGCCGGAAGCGCGACGACTGCCACCATCCTTGGAATTATGAATACGGTCTTCGTAGGGGTCCTGGTCGGGGTAGCCGGCGAGGTTTTGCTCATCCAGTTTCTCAAACGTTACTGGATCCCCGACTATCTCCAAAACCCGGTGGCATTGATGATGGTCGTCGCCGTATTCACCATCTCAGAGCAGTTCCAGATCGAGTCGGGCCTCTTCGCCGTGACGCTGATGGGAGTCGCCCTGGCCAACCAGAGGGCCGTCGCCGTCAAACACATAATAGAGTTCAAGGAGAACCTGAGGGTGCTTTTGATATCCGCCCTCTTCATAGTCCTCGCGGGAAGGCTCTCGATCGCGGACCTGGAGTACATCGACGGCTATAGCCTCTTATTTCTCGGAGTTCTGATGCTCATAGTCCGGCCTGCCGCCGTCATCATCTCCACCTGGGGTGCGAGACTTCGGTGGCAGGAGCTGGTCTTCCTCTCCTGGATGGCCCCCCGGGGGATCGTGGCGGCATCGGTATCCTCGGTCTTCGCCCTGAGGCTCGCAGAGATCGGGTTTGGCCAGGCCGAGCTCCTCGCGCCCCTCACCTTCTTTGTGATCATCGGGACGGTGGCGGTCTACGGCATCGGAGCCGCGCCCCTGGCCTGCTGGCTCGGCCTCGCCACCTCAAACCCCCAGGGGGTCCTCATCGTCGGTGCCCATCCTCAGGCGCGACGGATTGCCCTGGCTCTCCAGAGGGCGGGGGTGAAGGTCCTGATCGTAGACTCCAACTACAGCCAGATCTCCCAGGCCTACGAGGCAGGGCTTCCCACCTATCACGGGAACATCATGGCCGATCACGTCCTGGAGGAGATTGACCTCGAGGGGATGGGGTACCTCATGGCCCTCACCTCCAACGACAAGGCGAACTCGCTGATATCCTACCACCTCTC
>NZ_JBNGCU010000072.1:0-8948 GCF_049974945.1 Methanocrinis sp.
TCGACTTCGACGAAGAGTATGATGGCGACTACTCCATCGAGAGGAGGGTCATCTTCACCGGCGTCGCCAAGTACGATCGAGCTCATCTGAACGTCACCAAGACCCAGGTGGGCGGGATCGCCGAGGAGATCCTTCCGTGGGAGTATGGCGAGGAGCACCTCGAAGGCGAGGTGAAGAAGAGGAAGGTGGCCACCTACACCATCTCAGTCGAGAACGACGGCAACAGGGCTCTGGGGCCGGTATATGTCAGGGACCTCTTCCCGCCGGGATCGGCGTTCATCGAGGCGTCGCTGCGGCCCGCCGAGCTGACTGAGACCAGCGTCAACTGGACTCTGATGAGCATCGGCATCGGCGACCTGGTGGCGATCACTCTTAGGCTCGACGTGACCGGATATCATCCGAGCGAGCTGGTGAACAGGGTTGAGGTCTGCGGCGGCATCAACAACGGCGACGAATGGGTCTGCGCAAGCAACTTCAGCGCTATCGAGATCCAGTGGCTATCATGCTGCCTCGATGAGCCGGTCTCGGTGACGAAGACCGCCGAGGTCGACAAAGTGAACGGGTCGATGGTCAACTATCGGATCGAGATTGAGAACAACGACAACGTCACCAGAGCGGCGACGGTGACAGATCGTCTCCCCGCAGGGATGAAGCTCATCGAATCGTCGATCCCCTTCGCGTCCTACGATGATGGAAACGTCATCGTATGGAACCTGATCGAGATTTTGCCCTCTGGGATGAAGACGATCGAGTTCTCGGTCCTCGCCCCCGGAGACGGCAGGTACACCAACACCGTGGTGGTCGATCCGAGGTCCGTAGACGGAAACGTCGTCCAGCCGGTCAGCGCAACTTGCGTCATCGAGGTCGGCACCGTGGAGGGCGAGTGCGATCCCGTATCCTGCGAGATATGGCAGCCACCGAACTGGGAGCTCGAGCACTACGGATACGAGGCGGACGAACTCAACTGCGAGGAGCTGCTCTGCGAAGAAAAGTAGAAGACTGGCGCTTTGATTAATCATGCGCCAGCGACGTTATTTTTTAGCATATCTGCCAAGCACTATTTATATCGACTCGGGCTTACCGAGAAGCCCCGTCTTCGCTAGGATCGCGCCGGATCTCGCGTGAGGCCTTCTAGAGACCGAGTCGCCCGTCTTCTCCATCTCCCTCGCCTCGTCGGCCAGCCTCGCGGCGGCCCGCATCACCTCGTGGCCCGCGGCGGCGGTGAGGGCGATCCTCTCCAGCTCCTTGAGCCTGAAGCAGGCCGCGGCGTCGATCCCCGCCACCGTCTGGGCCATGTGGAGGGCGCCGATCGCCTTCGCCCGAGCGTAGGGGTTTTTGAAGTTCATTCGCTCTGTCGTCTTCTCAGGGGTCGCGAGGATGTGAGGAAGCTCAACGGATCCCGCAATGATGCTGGCCATCGTCCCATCCAGCTCCTCCTGGACGAGCCTGACGGACCCGCAGATGCTCAAGACCTTGAGGGCGTCGGAGTTGAAGAGCGCCATCTCCGCAGGGTCGAGGAACTCGCGCTTGGCACCGATCAGGGGGTCGAAGGGGAGGATTATGTAGCCGAAACCTTCTGCCTCCAGGGCCTCGCGGGCCTCCTTCTTGGAGGGGCCGTCGGATATCACTATCGTCGGAAGATCCCTGTAAAGCTCTCTTGCCGCCGTCGGTCCCGGGGTGGCGGCGTTCGGCCCGACCATAACCACCAGCTCAGGTTCCCAGCTCCTAAGCTCTGCTGACATCTCAGCCTCTCTCTTCGTCATCTTGGCTCCGAAGGAGAGGGATCTTACCTCGATGTCGTT
Source organism: Methanocrinis sp. (assembly GCF_049974945.1). Classification (NCBI taxonomy): domain Archaea; kingdom Methanobacteriati; phylum Methanobacteriota; class Methanomicrobia; order Methanotrichales; family Methanotrichaceae; genus Methanocrinis; species Methanocrinis sp. Next base: position 1,803 of record NZ_JBNGCU010000072.1, read on the forward strand.
TCTCTCGGCGATCTCGTCCAGGGCGAGGTCTGCGACCAGCGATGATGCGACGTTGCCGAGCTTGATAAATCCAATCTTGAACATGGCAATAACCCGCCCATGCCATGCCGCCGGATCATAAAAGAGTTCCGATCTCCGGCTCGGCATAGGCCCCGACTCCATCCTACGATTCTCTTTCTCCAGTTCTTCTTAATCGGTCCCTCTCAACGTTCTGGCTTCAAAGCATGGCCTCTTGGCAGAACTTCTTTATATCTCGCTCTCGTTTTGAGGAGAGATATCTTGAGAGCTTGGATGATTCGTCACTTGGGCGAGAACAGGTGGCTGGTCCTGGACACCCTCGCCATCGCGACGGGCCTTGCGGGGGGTTTCGGTGCCGTCTTGTTCAGAAGGCTGGTCGAGGCGGTCCACCAGATATTCTTCGGACCGGTCCTGGACGCCCTTCCCGGAGGCGGCGAGAGTCTGATCCTCCTGCCGGTCCTGGGGGGGCTTGCCGTAGGCTTGACCATCCTCAAATTTGCGCCCGAGGGGAGAGGGGAGGGGATCCCGAACCTGATGAAGTCGCTCCACAAGAAAGGAGGCAGGATCCGAGTCCGGTCGGGTCCCACCCTCCTCCTAGCATCAGCCGTCACCATCGGGAGCGGCGGGAGTGCCGGCAGGGACTCACCCATCGCCCAGCTCGGGGCCTCCTTCGGATCTCTTTTGGGCCAGAGGCTGAGGCTGACGGTGGCCGACGTCCAGATACTGGCCATCTGCGGCTTTGTCGCGGGGCTTGCCGGAACCTTCAACGCCCCCCTCGGAAGCGCCATCTTCGGCATGGAGGTGGTCATGAGGCGGTTTAGGATGGTGGACGCCGTCCCCATCCTCCTGGCGGCGGTGATCGGCGCGGCGACCGCCTCCTCCTTCCTGGGCACAAACCCCGCCTTCACCCCGCCAGAGACCGATCTTGTCCTGGCGGAGCTCTGGCTCTGCTTCGTCCTGGGTCTGGCCTTCGGCGCCGTCAGCCTCCTCTGGGTCGGCCTTGCGAGCGGCGCCGAGAGGCTATTCGAACGGCTCCCCCTGAGAGAGAGTTTGAAGCCGGCCTTGGGCGGTTTTGTCGCAGGGGCAGCAGGCCTCTATTTCTTGGGTTACGGGGTCATGGGGGTCGGGTACGATGGTGTAGACCGCGTCTTGTCCTTGGTCTCAGGTTCGAGCAGCGCCGATCTTCAGATCCTCCTCTTCCTCTTTGCCCTGGCGACGGCGAAGGCCCTCGCCACCGCCTCAACCCTCGGCTCCGGAGGGAGCGGTGGCAGCATCGGTCCCACCCTATACATGGGCGCTGTGATTGGGGCCGCCCTGGGTCTGATCTTCGGAGACCTCTTTCCCTCGGCGCAAGGGCACGCACCGACCTATGCCCTGCTGGGGGCCGGAGCCCTCTTTGCGGGATCTGCAGGTGCTCCTCTCACCTGTGTGGTGATGATCTCGGAGATGGCCGCCGACTACGCTCTGCTGCCGTCTCTTATGATCTCCTGCGCCGCCAGCTACGCCGTCGCTCAGATCGGCCTGAAGGGGTCGACTATGTACACGCTGAAGCTTTTGAGGAGAGGGATCTCCCTGGAGGCGGGCGAGGCGGTCTTGGAGCGGGTCCTCGTCGAGGATGCCATGGTCTGTGATGTGGCGGCCGTCGACCCCGAGATGACCGTCAGGGTGGTGAGAGACAGGATCGTCGAGCAGAACATCAGGGGTTTTCCCGTCGTCAAAGACGGCGAGCTTTTGGGGATCGTCACCTTCGACGACCTGCGTAAAGTTCCCGAGGAGATGCAGGACGAGATCAGGGTCGAGGACGTGGCCGTGAAGGAGGTGATCGTCGCCTACCCCGACGAGAACATGAAGCAGGTGATGGACCGGCTGTATCAGAACAACATTGGTCGGCTTCCCGTGGTGGAGAGGGAGTCCCCCAAGAAGCTCCTGGGGATCGTCACCCGGACCGACGCCATAAGCGCCTACGAGGTGGCCGCGGCAGAGGAGGTGAGAGAATCCCGGAGATAGATGCTGGGTCGGCTCGATCTCTTCAACCCTCTTCTGTCCTCACCCTCCTGCTGTCGGCGTCGACGGTGATCAAGGTGCCATCTTCCAGGTCGAGGAGCTCGGCAGAAACCCCGTCAACCAGGGGGATCTCGCTGATGATGGCGCCGACGGCCACTATCGGCTCCGACCTGATGTTGATCATCGCCGCTGGGGCGACGCCCCTCTTCTTCAGCTGGTAGATGACGTAAGATCCGACGGTGGACCCTTTTCCACCGGGGAAGATCAGAACCTTGCCGCCCACGTTCTTTCCGAAGAGCTGATGTTTCGGGTCTACGACCTCGCCCGTCTCCGGGTCGACGGTGCCGAGGAAGGATATCGGCTCCTTCGAGACCAGGGCGGGGCCAGAGGCCTTTCCGCTGGCTATCTTATGACAGGAGATCTCCATATCTCAGTCCCTCCGGGTGGCGGCCTTGACGCACTCCTCGGCGCTTCCGTAGGCCGCTTTTATCTTGCAGAGGCCGGGGACGTAGGCGAGAGCCTTTCCGGAGTTCACCATCATCTTCCTGTAGCGGTCGCTGGCGGGCGAGACGACCATGCAGGTGTCGCAGAAGACCTTCGCCCCCGACCTCTCGATCCTCTCGACGAGCTTCGGGCACTTTTCAGCCACCTTTCGGGCGGTGCAGATCCAGAGCTCCCGCTCCACCTTTCTTCCCGCGAGGAGCCGGGCGAGCTCCTCCAGCTCCGCTGGCGAGGAGTGGGGACAGCCCAGGGCCACGATGTCGACCTCGTCGTCTGGGGCGTTCTCCTCGCGGACCTGGCGGAGATCCTTCTCATTTATGGTCATCTCCTCAGCTCCCCGGGGGGCCTTCGGCGCGTCCTCCTCGAAATAGTAGAGGGCGACCGAGCCGCTGGCGGCCATGGCGGCGCCGAGGGCCTTCAGCTCGTCTTCTTTCGGCCTTTGCCGAAAAGAGAAGCGAGGAACCCCCTCGTCCACCTCTCTTCCGGCGATGTATCCCAGAAGGCCGTAGTCGGAGGTCTCGAGGTCCACCTCCACCGAGATCTCGACCGTGGGGACCCGGTTCTCTTCCAGGTGGTAGCCGTACCGGGGGGTCTTTCCCACCAGGGCGGCGGCCAGGGCCGAGGGGCCTCCCTCCCGGTTGGTCCTCGCCCCGATGACGGAGTTGGCGAAGGAGACGGCAGAGGACTCGCTCCAGGCGAGGTGGTCGCCCCTTCGGGCACTGTCGGGCCTGATCGAGTAGGGTGTGCAGGTGCAGTCCGGCGAGATTCCAAGGCGAGAGTAGGTGTCGACGATCTCGATCTGCTTATCCGCGAACTCCTCGTCGACCCCCATCTCCCGCCATCGGGACAGGTCCATCCCGGCCGGGTTGAGGACGCTGGGGACGGCCACCTTCCCCCGGAGGTCGGAGATCCACTCCAGACCCGCCTCGCCGATGGTCTTGAAGCTGACCCCCGCCACCTGGACGCTCCGAACCGGGATCAGCCGGTCGGCCCCGTAGATGTCGCCGAGGGCCACCAGGATCTCCATCGCTCTCCTCAGGCTCTCGCCCCTCTCCCCCTGGCAGGCCTGCTCCTCCTCTCGCGATAGATGCATGTCTCCTCCTCTCCGCGGGAATATAAAAAGACTCAGATCAGCCTCCCGATGGGGTGGCCTGCGGCGGGCCAGATCTCCAGGTCTTTCGCCACCTCGGAGACGAGGATGTCGGTCATCGCCGCCACCGGGAATACCATCCCGGCCCGCTCGATGGGGCCGTAGAGGACAAAGTCGCCTCCCGCCAGAATCTCCAGGCCCGCGGAGGCCGCATCGCAAGAGTTCCTCGCGCCCTCATCCCTTGATTTGAGCCAGCGCCAGGAGGAGACGGCGTTGTGGATTCCTGAGCCCGCGGGAAGGCCGAACCTGGCCTTCGCCAGGAGGGTGGATCGGAGCGACCTTCCGGCCCCGTCCCCCAGGGGGACGACCCCGGGATCGATGAGGAGGTTGTTCATTCCCAGGCCGCGGGCGATCTCGATCAGCCCCGCCTTCCGTCCTGCTCCACCCTTCTCCAGGGCTCTGATCGTCCCCTCGACGCTGGAGTCGGCGGGGTTGTAGGCGAGGAGTAGGGCGGAGTCGATCTCGCTTTTGGCCAGGGCCTCCTCTTCATTGCCGGTCGTCCCCAGGCTGATGCTGTTGTAGATGCACCGGTCGGCGTAGCCGATCTCCGAGACCAGGCCCGCCATCCCCATCCTGGTCATGGGGTCGGCGGAGTCGAGGATCAGGGGTCCGGACCACAATCCATCGACGAAGTCGAGGTAGCGGCCGAAGGCCTCCGGGGTCTTGGCGTAGAGGTGCAGAACGGCGGGGTTTCCGGTCTCCTCCGAGAGCTCCGTCTGCTGGACGATGAGCGACTCGGCCGCTTTCTCGTCGAATCGACCCCGGTCCTCGTCCTCCACGATTCTGTGGCCCTGGTAAAATATCGTCCCGCAGAGGGCCGTGGGGTTCTCTCCCGGCTGGCCCCCGATCTTCACCCCGGCGACGTTCATCACCAGCTGATCCCGTGCAAACCTGTACAACTTCACCGCCTCAGACCAGGGTTTGTGCTCCCTGGCCAAAAAAGTTGGGTTCGATCCCGACCGGACCTTTAACCAAGGTGGTTTACGAGGTTATGGCCTTCCTTCTCAGAAGCCGGTTGTACTTGATCGCAAACCGATGGGCTTCGTCCCTCATCTCTTGGACGAAGAGGGAGGCCTTATCGTCTCTTCTGATCGGAAGGGGCCGGAGGCGGCCGAGGACGTAGATCTCCTCCTCCCTCTTGGCGATGGAGATTATGGGAATCGATATCCTAAGCCGTTGTAGCTCCTGGGATGCGGCCCAGAGCTGCCCCTTCCCCCCGTCGACGACGATCAGGTCCGGCATCTCCCCCTCTTCTTCCTTCTGCCTTGAGTAGCGCCTTTTTACGATCTCGCCGATGGAGGCGAAGTCGTCGATCCCCCCTCCGGCTCTGATCTTGAAGCGGCGGTAGCCCTTCTTGTCCGGCCTTCCGCCCCGGAACTGGACCATCGACCCGACGGTGAAGCTTCCCGAGAGATGGGAGACGTCGAAGACCTCGATGACGTTCGGCGGCCTGGCCAGGGATAGCGCCTCCTGAAGGGCGACGACCTTCTTTCGGTCTCCCAAGAACCGGATCTCCACGTTCTTCCCGGCTAGGTCGAGGAGCTTCCTCTTCTCCCCCTGCTTTGGGACCGTCACCCGGACCCTCTTTCCCTTGAGGCGGGCGAGAAAGTCCACCAGGGACCCGTCCAGCTTCTCATCCAGGATCAGCTCCTCCGGGGGCTCGTTCTCGGAGTAATACTGGACGAGAAACTCCTCCAGGAAGCTCTCGCCCCGGGGAAATACGAACTCCTCCTTCCCCTCCAGGGTCCCCCGGTAGACCTTGAAGAGCATCAGGTAGACGGTCTCCCCCTCCACGATGTAGCTCAGGACGTCCTCGTCGAACCTCTTCTTCCGCTCGACGTTCTGGCGGTCCTGGAGGCCTTCCAGGGCCCTGATCTCGTCCCGAAGCTCCATCGCCCTCTCAAACTCCCGCTCCGCCGCCAGATCCATCATCTCCTCCTTCAATGAGTCGATCAATTCACCGGTCCTCCCCTTCAGGACCGCCTCGGCCCTTGCCACCCGTTCCCCATAATCAGCAGGCGAGATCTTTCCGATGCAGGGGCCGCTACAGGCCCCCATGTGATACCGCAGACACGCCCTCTTCGGAAGCCTCCTGCAGGTCCTAAGGCCGAAGGTCTTCCGCACGACCGAGAAGACCAGGTCCCTCTCTCGCGCGGAGACGAAGGGGCCGAAGAAGCGCCCGCCCCCCGTCTGCCGCCGGGAGAGGTGGATTCGGGGAAAGGCCTCCTCAGTGAGGTGGATGGAGGCGTAGCGGGAGGAGTCCTTCAGCCGTATGTTGTACTTGGGCTGATGCTTTTTGATCAGGGCGTTCTCCAGGAGCAGCGCCTCGACCTCGCTGTCGGTGACGATGAAGTCGAGGTCGCGGGCGGCGGAGACGAGGGCCGAGGTCTTGGGGTCCGTCTCCCTCCTCTGGAAGTAGCTGGCGGCCCTCTTCTTCAGGTCCTTCGCCTTTCCGACGTAGATGACCTCGTCTGAGGCGTCTTTGAAGAGGTAGCAACCGGGAAGGTGGGGGAGGGGTTCAGGGTCGATCATGGTGCCTGCTGGCTTCTTATGCGGAGGCTCTTGAAATCTTCTCCGGTCAGAAGGGAACCTCAAGGGGCGCGAAGCTGACGAATTCAACCCGCCAGATTCAAGCCCATCCCATTGGTCATCGGTTAAGAGAAGAATCGCGATGAGGCAGCGATCTCGGTAGCAAGTTCGGTGAGATTGGCTTGGTCAAGGAGGCTACAGCAAGTCGGTCCTGAAATCGGATCAAATCTAGATGGCGCATAATTCGTGTGAAAAATGGCGAGATCGTGTAGCTTAAACTCCTTAACCGATGACCCATGAATGTTGATCAGGACCATTTAATTAGACGATATTTGAATATCATCCTGGATCGAATAAATACTTAATTCTTTTGTAAGAGTTGACCTCATAAAAGCAAGAACAAAAATCCAAATATGTATAAATATATTAAATTTTTAATATTTTTAAAGGAACGTCCTTTCATACAAAGGCTTATTTATTTAAAACAAACGTAATGTTCTGGAGGTTTTATTACGTTCAGGAGGGATATTATATGTGGAATAACTGTTGTCATAATTTTAATCCTCCTTGGGACGACGAATTCGGCGTCCAAAAAGGGAGACGACAGTTTTGAAGCGGATTTGTCGCAGTTATCGGCTGAAATCAAGGACGAGGCTGTTGACGCCCTGAGCAGATCCGGCGTCGATCAGCTGACAAACAGAAGAAAGGTGCTGGCCAAAGACGCCGACCTGGAGTCGGTGGCAAACGAGGACGTTGTTGGGATTCGAGAGGAGCCCCGCCTCGTCGTCATGGCAGCCGGTGCCGGCGTTCAGAGGAATGAGGAGGGCAAGGAGGGCGCCGAGGCTTCCGGTACCGCTGGCGGAGAACTCGCCATCGAGGAATCGGCTTCCAGCTCGATCTCCGGGTGCGAGCCGGTAATAGGAGTCTCCTACAGGGACTCGACG
>NZ_JBNGCU010000073.1:0-8842 GCF_049974945.1 Methanocrinis sp.
CGTTCTCCACTCCAGAGTTGTAGAGGTCGACGCCACGCTGGATGCTCTCGAAGGTTAAGGCCGAGGCTGGGGCTGATGTCGCCAGCGCCAGCGTCAATATGAGAACAAATTTGGAGGAAAACATGTTTCATCATACAAGATGCTTTAGATAAATATCCTTTGTCGCATCCAGACCTCTTCAGACGATCAATAATTCGCGGATCTTTTTGGTTTTTAATCCCATCTCCGCAAGTTTAATTAGTCGAGAGAGACCACTTCTCCGAATGGTGACGAAGATGAAATCTGAGATCTTGATCGTCTTCTTAGCGATGCTATTTATTCCTGCCCTTGTCATCGCCGAGGAGGTCGAAACTCCAGAAGATTCTGCCCAGGTGATGGTGGCCACCGAATGCTGTCTGGACTATCAGGAGGTCTGCATTGCGGTGACATGCCACGAGGAATGCATGGACTGGGGGAAGAGGTGTCTGACCGACTGCGGCGAGCGCTGCCAGTGGAACTGTTCAGAGTGGGGCTATGGCTGCTACGAATGCTGTGAGCTTTTAGCAGAAGTGGAATGTGAATCGGATGAGCAAGGTCCCTCGAACTGCCTGAACCGCTTCTCGGCGACCAACTGCACCGAATGCTGTGACGAGTACGAATGTATTGGTGGCTGGAATCAGACCTGCGAAGATAAGTGCGTGACGGAGTGCCATGACGTCTGCCTGGTTAGAGGAGAGGTCTGCGAATGCGCCGAAAAGGCCTGGAGATGCAACCGGTGGGGTCCATGTCGCGTTCCGGAAGAGCGAACCGGGGGCGTGCTGAACGCCACCGTCCCGGAGTTTGAATCTGGGCTGGAGGAGAGCCTATCTTCGGAGGTCTCAAACCAGACGACAGAGATCGAGCCGCCGGAGGTAGAGGCCGCAATCTCCGAGTCTCCTGACGACGTGGTGCCGGAATAAAACGATTCCACTCCGATGGAGGGGCTCGTTGCCTCCATTTCGGCGAATCTTTAAGTACGTTCTTAGCGGATGTATCCCCAATATGGATGTACTGGTGCTCTGCATCGATAGAGACGACGACTTGGGCCGGAAGGCCAGGATCGAGAGCCCCATCGTCGGGAGGGCCGCCAACGTCGAGGCTACCCTTAAGCTCGGCCTGGCAGACCCCGAGGACTCGGACGTTAACACCATCCTCGGCGGGATTCAGGTATACGACGAGCTGGTCAGCCAGGGAAAGGCCGTCGAGATCGCCTCGGTGGCGGGAGACCCCAACGTGGGGCTCGTATCCGACGGGAAGATCGCCCACCAGATCGACCACCTCATCGAGAGGTTCCGGCCGGAGGGTGTGGTGGTCGTCTCCGACGGGGCGGAGGACGAGGCGATCCTCCCGATAATCCAGTCCAGGGTCAAGGTCGACGGCGTGAAGAGGGTCCTCGTCAAGCAGAGCCACAACCTGGAGAGCACCTACTATCTTCTCAAGCAGGTCTTCAGGGACCCCAAGATCAGCCACACCTTCTTCATACCCATAGGTCTCGCCCTTCTCATATACTCCACCTTCAGCTTCCTCGGAAGGTCGGACTTCGCCGTCGTCGCCATCCTCGCCGCCGTCGGGGTCTACCTCCTCTTTCGGGGTCTAGGCCTCGACGACTTCATCGAGAGCACCAAGCAGACCTTCAAGGGGAACCTCCGCCGGGGGAAGGTGGCTTTCGTCACCTACGTCCTGGCCGCGGTACTGGTGCTGATCGCCACCATCCAGGGGTCGGTCAGGTTCTGGGACTACTACACCGGCGAGATCTGGTACGGTTATATCGTCCTCATCATGGTCTTCGTCTACTACAGCGTATGGTGGTATGTGGCGGCGGGGATCTGCGTCAACCTGGGCAAGATCCTGGACCTCTACCTGGAGGGGGTGGGGGACGAGAGGGCCTACTCCTACCCCTTCTTCATCCTGGCCACGGGGCTCATCTTCTGGTCCGCCAGCGTCTTCATCCTGGCGAGCAGCGCCGGCATGGCCTTCCCCTTCCCCATCATCTCGGGCTCGAACACCGAGTACCTGGCAGCCTCGGCGGCTCTTTCGATAGCGATATCTCTCATCGGCGTGAAGATCTCCCGGAGGATGGTGGGCAGAAGATGAAGAGGTCGACGGGGATGTTCTCCTGATCGAGATCGAGAGCTACGGCGAAAGCTGCCTCTGCGACTTCACCTTCGACTTCTACTGGCAGCACGGGGGTTCTCGCCTCGATCCCGACGGGGTCGTCTCCGGGTCTTTCACCCGGCGGGATCTGGTGGAGGCGCTGAAGCGAGGTGATTTCGTGCGGATCCGGGGCGACGTCGGCGGAAGGCTCGGTTCGAGCCTGGGGGTCGATCTGGCGAGCTTCGGCGGATCTGGCGGCCCCATCGAAGGCGCAGGCACCATCATCGTCGACGGGGACGCAGGACCCCGGATGGGGGTCAGCATGCTCCGGGGCTCGATCTACGTCAGCGGGAGCGTTTCAAATCCGCTGGGAAACGTGATCGAGGTCGAGTCGGATAGGACCGGCTACCGGAAGTACGTCTCGATAACCGAGGCTCTGGAGCGGGGCGGCCAGGTCCTTCCCCCAAACCTTTCCGACGCCGAAGGTCTCATCCTGAACGACGGCCTACTCCGGGAGACCCTGGCGGCGAGGTGCAGATCGGGGAGGCGTCTGAGGGTGGAGGGGGTGGCCGGGATGAGCGCCGGGATACTGATGCGCTCTGGCCTTTTGGAGATAAGGGGCGATGCCGGCAGGAACACGGGCGTTCTGATGAGAGGCGGAAGGCTGGTCGTTCTTGGGAGGTGCGAGGACTTCACAGCTGCGGAGATGAGGGGCGGCGAGATCTTCGTCGCGGGCGATGCGGGCGGCTACATCTGCGCCAAGATGGTCGGAGGTGCCGTATACGCTTCAAGAGGAAAGCCGATCCCTCCGGCGAGGGTCCACCAGCTGGAAGGTGACGAGGCCGCCCTGGTCTCAAAAGTCCTTGGCGCCAGCTCCTTTCAGGCCATGATGTACAGGAGGTTCGGTCTCTGATTCTCACCTCTTTCTGGTGGCCCTCGGAAACCCGATCATCCGGTAGCTTCCGTCATGGTCCAGATCCTCAAACGGCACAAGTCGTCTCCAGCAAAGCCTTTATCAGCCAAAAGCAGGTCTATCTTGCTCTCATGAGCCTGAAGTACGCGATTTGCATGCTGATCATCGCCGGAACCGTCTTGGTCGCCGGCTGCTTGAGCGAGGAGGGAACGGGCGGCGAAGAGGCCGGGGTGCCCACCGAGAACCTGCCCCAGGGGTTCTCGCTCATCGCCGTCGTCGACGACTCGACTCAGGGCATAGACATGGAGGATGAGATCGCCGATTTCAGGGGAGATGAGGATATCGGCGAGGTCGAGGCCGTCGTGGGCATGTACCAGTGGGGCGAGATGGGCAAAGACTACAACGCGAAGATAACGGTGATCGACTGCGAGAGCGAATTGAAGGCAGAGGCTGCCGTCGCAAACTACCTCGCCCAGCCGGAGTTCGAGAAGCCCCCCTTCGTGGGAGTTGACCGGTTCAGCACCGCCGTCGTCAACGGCCATCAGGTCACCGAGATCAGGGACCGGGTCGGAAAAGAGCTGAAGTACATCTACGTCTGGAACGACGGCGACAGGGTGGTGCTGGTGGAGGGGAATGGAGACCGCGCCGAGAGCCTGCAGCTCGCCAGCGCGACGGGGCTCTGAGAGCCTCCGTCTCCCACCTCTTCTGATCGGTTTTTTTCCGTCTTATCTTCCGGCCCTCCCGACCACTTCTCTCTATCACCTTCCATCGTAGGCGAGGGAGAGTTCTCCATCCTCCCAGGCGAAGCTCGGCGGGGCCTTTCGCCGGGTTCCGCACTCGTTGAGGGCGTGGACGACCAGGGGAAGGGCGATGGTGGCGTCGACGAAGACCTGGATCATCCTCGCCTCTTTTGCTATCTTTCCCCAGGAGACCCCCTCGCTGAAGCTGCAGCCGGAGAGACCCCCGAAGTGGGGCGAGTCGATGGTGTATTGGATGGCGTAGTTGTGGCCGCCCCGGTACCTGCCGCAGAGGTCTGCCACCACCTTGGTCTGCTGGATGAAGTTCTTGGGGACGCCTCCGCCTACAAAGACGACGCCGGTCTGAGAGGACTTCTCCGTGATCTGACTGATCTCGTCGACGTCTCTGATCTGGTCGACGACGATCCGGTGCCCCTCCCTCCAGGCCAGGACTATCCCGATCCCGATGGAGCTGTCGGAGAGGGCGGGAACGAAGATGGGAACCCCTGCCCGGCTGGCGCTGCCGAGGATGGTATTGGCGGGCATCTCTCTGCCCAAAATCTCCATCAGCTCTCTTGAGGAGCGGCTCTGACCGGGATCGAGGCCTTTGACAAACTCGGCGATGTACCGGTCCCCCTTCTGCAGGCCAGCCTCGGAGACGTAGACGTCAAATATCCGATCTATCCCCTCCTCTCTGAGCCTTGCGTCGTCGGCAAGAGGGTCGCCCCGGTAGTGGACGACGCCGAGCCCCTCGCAGAGGTCGTGGAAGAGGTTCGCCCCGGTGCTGACTACGCAGTCCACCAACCTCTCTGAGACCATGAAGGCGACGAGTTTCCGAAGCCCTGCGGGGACCATGGCCCCCGCGAGACCCAGGAAGATGGTGATCTCATCCTCGGAGAGCATCCTCTCCCAGGCCTCCACCGAGCGACCGAGGGAGCCCGCCTGAAACCCGAGCTTCGCCATCTCCATCGCGAGCTGGCGGATGCTCCGGTCTTCCATCTTCATGGTGGTGGCGAGCTCTTCGAGGTCGCCGGAATGATCTCTGTGATCTTTAACCGTCATTTTCATCCCGTGGCAGAGGAGACATACGCAGAACTATTAAACGTTGTCACCGATCGGCTATGTATTTTATAACATGGGCTGATATCCAAGTTTTATATACCGCGATCGCCCTCAATGCCAAGCTCAAGTTCAGAGGCCGCCGGACTGTGCCCGAGCTCAGCTTCGGGCGGCGCGGTCGAAGGGGTCTGATGATAGAATGACGGAATTAAGCGGCTATAATGGGCTCGGAGGGGAAGGCGATATCAGAAGGGGGCAGCCCGGAGGGTGGGGGACCTTCAGGAGGATGGATGTGGACGATTGACGACTCCGCGAGCCTCTACGGCGTAGAAGGCTGGGGGAACGGGTACTTCACCATAAACGATGCCGGAAACCTGACTGTATCTCCAAGAAAGGGAAACGGAGGGACGGTCGAGGTGATGGAGATCGTCGATCGTATCAACGAGGGCGGAGTTGTCTCGTTTCCGATCCTCTTTCGATTCCCCCAGATCATCGAGGACCGGCTCGAGGAGATCAACGGGGCCTTCCTCGCCTCGATGGAGGAGCTGGAGTATGGGGGCGGGTACCGGCTCGTCTTCCCCATGAAGGTGAACCAGAGAAAAGAGGTGGTGGAGTACATCGTCAAGGGCGGAGAGAGGCTCAACGTCGGCCTGGAGGTGGGGACAAAGGCAGAGCTTCTGGCGGCTCTATCTTTGGGCCTTGGGCCCGACGCCTTGATCGTCTGCAACGGCTACAAAGATCAAGACTACCTCAAGCTCGCCCTCACGTTCGGCGAGTCGAGCAAGATCGTCATCGTCATCGATATCTTCGAGGAGATCTTCGACCTCCTCCGGTGTTCAAAGGAGCTCGGCATAAAGCCGAGGCTCGGCCTGCGGACCAAGCTCTTCTCCAGGGGCAGCGGCCGGTGGGAGGAGTCGGGCGGGGAGCTCTCCAAGTTCGGCCTCTCCACCGCCGAGATTTTAGAGTCGATCCGGATCCTCTCGGAGAACGGGATGATCGACCGGCTCGAGATGCTCCACTTTCACATAGGCTCCCAGATAACGGACATCCGCAAGATCAAGATCGCCATGAACGAGGCTGCCAGGATCTACGCCAAGGTGAGAAAGGTGGCCGAGGTCGAGTACTTCAACGTCGGCGGAGGGCTCAGCGTCGATTACGACGGCTCCAAGACCCCCACCCCCGCCAGCGCCAACTACACCCTCCAGGAGTACTCCAACGACATCGTCTACACCCTCCAGAGGACCTGCGACGAGGAGGAGGTCCCCTGCCCCACCATCGTCTCGGAGAGCGGCCGGGCGATCGCAGCCTACCACTCGTTCCTCGCCTTCAAGGTGATCGGAAAGAAGAACTCCAAGGAGGGCCTGGAGGTCGTGCCCGCAGAAGATGACCCGGTCCAGATCGAGGACATGCGCCAGGCCCTCGATAACATGGACCTGGAGAACTATGCCGAGTTCTATCACGACGCCCTCCACTATCGGGAGGAGCTCTTTGACGCCTTCAACCTGGGAAACATCGGCCTTGAGGAGAGGTCGAAGGGCGATCTTCTCTTCTGGAAGGTCTGCCAGAAGGCGGCCTCCTTCGCCAAGGCCGACGAGAACGACTCCGAGGAGTTCGAGAGCTTAAAGAAGCTATTGAGCAAGAAGTACATCGGCAACTTCTCCCTCTTCCAGTCGGTCCCCGATATGTGGGGGGTCCAGCAGATCTTTCCCACCATGCCCCTTCACCGGCTCGGGGAGGAGCCCACGGTGAGGGGCACTATCGCGGACATCACCTGCGACTCCGACGGCGAGATCAGGAGCTTCGCCGGGGAGAACAGCGACTTTCTCGCCCTCCACCATCTCCTGGCCGACGAGGACTACTATCTGGGAACCTTCCTCCTGGGCGCTTACCAGGACACCCTGGGGGACTTTCACAACCTTCTCGGATGTGTCAACGAGGTCCACATCAAAGTGGACGATGGAGGCTGGAGGATAGCGAAGGTCGTCCAGGGGGACGCCTGTGGGAAGCTCCTGCGGTTCTTCAACTACGAGACCGAGGAGGGGCTCGGCGAGACGGCCTCCCGCTGCTGTGCCGACCAGGCGGAGAGGGAGAGGGCGATGGGGATGATCCGAAAGGCTCTCGGTGAGTACTCTTACTTCAAGAACAGGTATCTCAGGGGCTGACAGTAAAAGGGCCGACAGGGTCTTGTATCTTCACCTCCCCCTCTCGAAGGATGTTCTTCGGCCGGAATAAGGGCGAGATCAGAGCCTTCGTCAGCATAAACTACGGATCTGACCGGATCAGGCACGAGGTCCTGAAGGTCGTCCCTGGAGCTTCCGTCCTCGATCTCTTGAAGGTCGCAGCCGAGGTCGAGGTCGCACCGGACGAGAGCGCCGCCGGCCATTGCGGCTCGATGGTCACCGCCATAGACGGTTTTGAGAGTGACGCCGACCACGCCTGGATCTGCTACGTCTTCGAGCGGGGCGACTCGGGCTGGCGGGTGCCAAAAGAGATGCCCGACTGGCTCGGGGTCACAGACGGCATGAGGATCGGCTGGAGGCTCTACAACGTCAAAGAGCGTGGGCAGGTCCCCAGAGAGGGACCCCTCTGGTCGAGCCGATGCTCCAGCAAGACCAGGACCTGCGCCCGCCAGTTCCCGTGAAGGAAAGGCGGCGACGATTCAGAAGGGCGGTCAAGAGGGCTTGCAGACCCTGCAGGGTACGTATCCACCATCTTGAGCCTCGCGCGAGCTTGAGAAATGGATCCTCTTATCGGGAGCGATCCTCTTCGCCCGCCCGCATCCGGGGAGATGGTAGCGGTCTGAGTCCGAAGAGGCGACGTAGCTAGGTGGCTCATCCGATCTCGCGACTTTGCCACCCTCGGATCCTGCCGTCACCTCGTGGACCCAGTGGAGCATCCCCTCCATCCTCTCGACCGAGGCGGCGAGCTCTCGCCCCAACCGAGATAGGTCCACCTCGACGAGGCAGGGCTCCAGCCTCTCGGGATCTATACGGTCCAGAATTCGCTCCATCTTGTCGACGTCGGCCTCCTCAAGGCCTCGCTCGAACTTCTCAAGATCCGCGCTGTCAAGGCTCATCTTCAGCTCCCTTCATTTGAGACTAGAGGACGGGTATCCCTCCTTTCGGTAATATGATTTCCCCTCAAGGGGGGCGCCGCAGGTTCTTCTATCCCAATTAAGGGAGGTGATCTCGGCCGCGAATGATCTCCGATAAAACTAAGTAGGTTATGGTCTTAATTAATTGATGGAGGAATTCAGCATATGGATGATTATTGGGCAAGGTGGAGCGAAAAACTTCAGCAGACCACGAAGCCCTACGAATGTCTCGAAAGGGGCATGGCTCCTCCAATACTTCCTGAAGAGGACCTACTTGAGTACTACCGATGTCTCGAGAGCCTGATGAAGCCCCTCGACCTCCTCCGGGAGAACAGGGAGTCTCCGGGAGATCGCCTGATTGAGAATTACGAAGCTCTGGAAGAGCGGCTCGAGCGCCTCTCCTCGGTCCATCCCTGGTTTTCGGAGGACGAGTCGACCCAGGAGGTGCTCGAGCTTCTCGGAACCCTCACCGCCAGAAGGAGCGTTGAACGGGAGCTCTTCGAGGAGATGATCGGGACGCTTGAGAGGAGGATAGAGGAGCTGGAACCGTAAGACCCGATGCCTGCGACCGGTGTGGCCGAAGAGAGGATCGAGGATGTCCGGGTCCATCGAGGAGCCCGGGCATACTCTTTCGCTCCCAAGGTCGAGGGTGAGGTCGTGCGTCTCACCGCTCGAGGGCGCGAAAGTCTGCGGTCCTTTTTGGATAGATGGAATGGCTGTACACGACAAACCAAAATCATATCATTTAGTAATAAACTTTTCGATTGAATGCCTACCAAACCGAATCCGTCTCAGAAGAATGGGGTGTCTCTCAGAGGTCGAGATGAGAAGAGCGGAAGGGTGCAGGGTTTGAAACCTGCGCCCTAATTTAACGCCCGGACCGGGAGTCGAACCCGGGTCGAAGCCTCGACAGGGCTTCATGATAGG
>NZ_JBNGCU010000074.1:0-8630 GCF_049974945.1 Methanocrinis sp.
GCCCTGGCGCACTGGAGGAGGTCGTCGGTGACCCCTCCCAGGGCGGAGGTAACGACGATGATCTCGTTCTCATCGCTCAGGCTCTTCACCAGCTCTCCGACGTTTCGGAGCTTCGCCCCGTCGGCCACCGAGGATCCGCCAAACTTCATTACCAAGCGTGCCATCTTGAAAACCCTGTGAACGTCCCGTCTCATCGATATAAGCTTTACTCAGGGTTTTATAATTGAAATTGTATTTCTCAGTCGGCTCTCGTCGGCCACCGAAGTTGCCAAGGCGGGACCCAGACGCTCTGGCATCGTTCTCGTCTTCAGATGGCCTGGGGGGTCAGGCGCGGGGCAGGATTGTGGGCATCCTTTGAGCCGATCGCAGGTCTGGGGGGCTTCCGAGCCGCTCTGCAAGGCGCTCTGCATTTTCTATGCCTGGTTTGGTTTGGCAGCGTATACGCAATTTTCATAGGCCGACGAAAAAATCGATTGTAGCGACCTCACGAGAGGCGTCATCGAGGGCCGAAGGCTTATATAGGTGTACGAAAATGGAACCGAGACTCCAAGATTAAGAAGCTTTAGATTCAGAGCTTTATCTCAAATTTCGCGAGGCTTGATATGGGCAAGAGGAAGAAGATGGCTGAGCGCGTAACCGCGCTGATGGACAAGCCAGAGAAGATCAGAAATATCGGTATTGTTGCGCATATTGATCACGGCAAGACCACATTATCTGACAATCTGCTTGCAGGAGCCGGCATGATCTCCATGGAGCTGGCGGGCAGGCAGCTATTTATGGACTTCGACGAGCTGGAGCAGGCTCGCGGGATCACGATAGATTCCGCCAACGTCTCCATGGTCCACGAGTACAAGGGTGAGGAGTACCTCATCAACATGATCGACACCCCCGGTCACGTCGACTTCGGCGGCGACGTCACCAGGGCGATGCGGGCCGTGGACGGAGCCGTCGTCGTTGTCGACGCCGTCGAGGGCGCCATGCCCCAGACCGAGACGGTCCTGAGACAGGCCCTCAAAGAGAACGTCCATCCGGTTCTTTTCGTAAACAAGGTAGACCGGCTCTTAAACGAGCTGAAGGTGGACAAGCAGGAGATGCAGCTCCGGCTGGGTAAGCTGATCGACAACATAAACAAGCTCATCAGGGGCATGAACGAGGAGAAGTACAAGGCGGGATGGAAGGTGGACGCCGCCGACGGGAGCGTGGCCTTCGGGTCCGCCCTCTACAACTGGGCTATCAGCGTCCCCCAGATGAAGAGCACGGGGATCGGCTTCGGCGAGGTCTACGACTACTGCGCGGCCGGAGACATGAAGACCCTGGCCGAGAAGTGCCCCCTCTACCTCGCAGTCAACGACATGGTCATCCGCTTCCTCCCCAGCCCCCTCAAGGCCCAGAAGGAGCGTGTCGGGGTCATCTGGCACGGGGACAAGAAGAGCAAGCTCTACAAGTCGATGGAGGCCTGCGACCCCCGGGGGCCCGTCGCCTTCATGGTCACCGACATCTCCGTCGACCCCCACGCAGGCGAGGTCGCGACAGGCAGGCTCTTCTCGGGGACCCTGGAGAGGGGGATGGAGCTCTCCATCTCCGGCGTCGCCAAGCCCAACCGGGTCCAGCAGACGGGAATATTCATGGGCGCCGACCGGATCGAGGTGGAGAAGATCCCCTCAGGGAACATCGCGGCCGTTACGGGCCTGCGGGACGCCTTCGTCGGCGCGACGGTATCCTCGGACAGGGAGGCCACCCCCTTCGAGGACATCAAGCACGTCAGCGAGCCCGTGGTCACCGTCGCCGTGGAGGCGAAGAACACTCGCGACCTTCCCAAGCTGGTGGAGGTTCTGAGGCAGGTCGCGAAGGAGGACCCGACCCTCAACATCACCATCAACGAGGAGACCGGCGAGCACCTGATGGCAGGGATGGGTGAGCTCCACCTGGAGATCGTAGCCTATCGGATTCAGAGGGACAAGGGCGTCGAGA
Organism: Methanocrinis sp.; assembly: GCF_049974945.1. Taxonomy (NCBI): domain Archaea; kingdom Methanobacteriati; phylum Methanobacteriota; class Methanomicrobia; order Methanotrichales; family Methanotrichaceae; genus Methanocrinis; species Methanocrinis sp. The sequence continues at coordinate 1,972 of NZ_JBNGCU010000074.1, forward strand.
TCACCACCTCGCCACCCATCGTCGTCTATCGAGAGTCGATAACAGGAAAGACTTCCGGAGCCGTCGAGGGCAAATCGCCCAACCACCACAACCGTTTCTACATCGAGATCGAGCCCCTGGAGCTCGAGGTGGTGGACGCGATCAAGTCCGGCGAGGTCTCCATGAAGATGGAGGAGCTGGAGCGGAGAAACATCCTGATCAGCAAGGGGATGGACAAGGAGGAGGCACGGAATATATCCAGCATCTTCGAGTCCAACGTCTTCATCAACATGACCAAGGGCGTCCAGTATCTGAGAGAGACGATGGAGCTGATGTTGGAGGGCTTCGTCGAGGCGACGAAGAACGGCCCCATATGCAGAGAGCCTGTCCAGGGCGTAAAGGCAAAGCTGGTGGATATCAAACTCCACGAGGACGCCATCCACCGGGGGCCCGCCCAGGTCATCCCCGCGGTCAGGCAGGCGGTCCAGGCTGGGATCCTCATGGCGAACCCCACCCTTCTGGAGCCCTTCCAGAACGTCTTTATACAGGTTCCACAGGAGCAGATGGGCGGTGCCATGTCCGAGATCCAGGGCCGAAGAGGCATGATCCTGAGCATGGAGACCGAGGGCGACATGATCATAATCAAGGCGAAGGCGCCGGTCTCTGAGCTCTTCGGGTTTGCGGGAGCGATCCGGGGGGCCACCGAGGGCAGATCTCTCTGGAGCACGGAGTTCGCCGGCTTTGAGCCGATCCCCCCTGCGGCGATGCAGGAGACCGTTCGTCAGATCAGAGGCCGCAAGGGTTTAAAGACCGAAATGCCTAAGCCCAGCGATTACCTGAAGGCTTGAGGCCTTCCCTGAAAAGATTTAAACGGAAGAGACGTGAATACGGAGTTAAAAGTTAACCGGAGGAGATAAAGATGGCATCAGAGAAGCCACACATGAACCTGGCGTTCATCGGACACGTCGACCACGGGAAGTCCACTCTCGTAGGAAGGCTGATGTTCGAGACCGGCGCTGTTTCTCCACATATCATCGAGCAGTACAAGAAAGAGGCCGAGTCGAAGGGAAAGGGCAGCTTCGAGTTCGCCTGGGTCATGGACAGCCTGAAAGAGGAGCGAGAGAGGGGCGTCACCATAGATATCGCCCACCAGAGGTTCGACACCGACAAGTACTACTTCACCATAGTCGACTGTCCCGGCCACAGAGACTTCATCAAGAACATGATCACTGGAGCTAGCCAGGCCGACGCTGCAGTCCTGGTGGTCGCGGCCCCCGACGGGGTCATGGCCCAGACGAGAGAGCACGTCTTCCTCGCGAGGACCTTGGGGATCAACCAGCTGGTCATCGCGGTGAACAAGATCGACGCCGCCAAGTACAGCGAAGAGCGGTTCAAAGAGGTCAAGGAAGAGGTCGGAAAGCTGCTCCAGATGGTCGGATACAAGGTGGCAGAGATACCCTTTGTACCCGTATCCGCCTTCGTCGGCGACAACGTCATCGCCCGGGGCGACAACCTCACCTGGTACAGCGGCCCCACCATCCTCGAGGCCCTGAACAACCTCAGTGAGCCCGAGAAGCCCACCAACCTGCCTCTGAGACTGCCCGTTCAGGACGTCTACACCATCTCCGGTGTCGGAACCGTCCCCGTGGGCCGAGTCGAGACTGGGATCATCAAGAAGGGCGACAAGATCATCTTCGAGCCCGCCAACGTCAGCGGCGAGGTGAAGACGATCGAGATGCACCACGAAGAGGCCGACCAGGCTCTGCCCGGCGACAACATCGGCTGGAACGTGAGGGGCGTCGGAAGAAAGGATATCAGGAGAGGCGATGTCTGCGGGCATGTCGACTCGCCGCCCAGCGTGGCCAAGGAGTTCACGGCCCAGATCGTGGTCCTGCAGCACCCCAGCGCCATCTCCGTGGGTTACACTCCCGTCTTCCACTGCCACACCTCCCAGATCGCCTGTACCTTGACCGAGATCAAGGCCAAGCTCGACCCCAGGACCGGCGCGGTGAAGGAGGAGAACCCAGCCTTCATCAAGGCAGGCGACGCCGCCATAGTCACCGTGACGCCCACAAAGCCGATGGTGATCGAGAAGGTCAAGGAGATCCCACAGCTGGGCAGGTTCGCCATCAGGGATATGGGCCAGACGATAGCAGCGGGCATGTGCATGAACATCACACCCCGCTAACTCAAATTTTTCTGGTGTTTGAGTTATGCAGAAGGCAAGAATACGGCTATCTGGGACCGATCCCCGCTCCCTGGACGACATATGCAGCCAGGTGCGAGGGATCGCCCAGAGGACGGGCGTGCACATGGCGGGACCGATCCCGCTCCCGACCAAGAGAATGGTGGTTCCCACGAGAAAGAGCCCCGATGGGGAGGGGACCGCCAGCTGGGACCACTGGGAGATGCGGGTGCACAAGCGTATGATCGACCTGGATGCCGACGAGCGGGCCCTTCGTCAGCTTATGCGGATACAGGTTCCCAAGAACGTCAACATCGAGATAGTGCTGGAATCCTAGCTGGACTCGTAGTATAGTCTGGATAACACGGAGGCCTCCGGAGCCTCAGTCCCGGGTTCAAATCCCGGCGAGTCCGCTACGACCCTTTTTTGTTTTGTTTCGCCCTTTTTTTCGGCTATCGTCTCTCTTCGACATTTTTGGCATTCTCCTCTCTCCCGTCGCCTCCGGCAAAAGGTTCATAGCCTCCTAGGATTTCTTCATCTTCCAGAGATAAGGATCGGCGTGGGATAACGATGATTACCGGAGAAGATGTAGATCATATAAGCTGGCTTGCCAGCATAAATGTCGCCGAGGAGGAGAAGGAGGCCTTCGTAGCCTCGTTCAACTCGGTCCTGGATTACTTCCATCAGCTCGACGAGCTCGATACCGAGGATGTAGAGCCCACCTACCGGGTGGTCGACCTGACCAACGTATTCCGGGAGGACGTGGTGGCCGAGTCCATCTCCCAGGAGGAGGCGCTCTCGAACGCCTCCAGAAGGGAGAACAGCTACTTCAAGAGCCCCAGGATCGTGTGATCGTCATGTTGAGAGAGCTCAAAGAGAGGCTCGCGGCAGGAGCTTCGGCCGAGGAGATGGTCTTCTCCCTATTCGAGAAGATCGAGAAGAGCGATCTGAACGCTTATACAAACCTCTCGGAGGATCTGGCCCTCGAAAGGGCCCGGGAGTTCGACAAAGCTCCCTGGTCCGGCCTTTTGGCCGGCGTTCCCATCGCCATCAAAAGCAGCATCTCAACCAGGGGGATCGAGACGAACTGCTCGTCGAGGATCCTCGAGGGATACATCCCACCCTACGACGCCCACGTCATAGAGCGGCTGAAGCAGGAGGGCGCGATCATCCTTGGCAAGACCAACATGGACGAGTTCGCCATGGGCACCTCCACCGAGACGAGCTATTTCGGCCCGACCAGAAACCCCTGGGACACCGGCCGGGTTCCGGGCGGTTCCTCCGGCGGGTCCGCCGCGGCCGTGGCCGCAGGCGAGGCCCCGTGCGCCCTGGGCTCGGACACCGGCGGTTCGATCCGCTGTCCCGCCTCTTTCTGCGGGATCGTCGGCCTCAAGCCCACCTACGGCCTCGTATCACGGTACGGCCTTGTCTCCTACGCCAACAGTCTTGAGCAGATCGGGCCCTTGGCCTTGAGCGTCGAGGACGCGGCCCTGGTGGCGGAGGTGATAGCAGGCCACGACCCGCGGGACTCGACATCTGTAAAGTCCGATGGTGGATACCTTCCGAGCCTCGACGGCGGCGTCGAGGGGCTGGTCTGTGGCGTTCCCAAAGAGTACTTCGGCGAAGGGGTGGATCCGGTTGTTGAGAAGGCGGTCTTGGACGCCATATCGAAGCTCGAGGAGCTGGGAGCATCCTGGAAGGAGGTGAGCCTTCCCTCCACCAAGTACGCCCTTTCTGCCTACTACATCATCGCCATGAGCGAGGCCTCCTCGAACCTGGCGCGGTTCGACGGCCTTCGCTACGGCCTGAGGCTGGGGGCCGATAAAGACTGGCATACGACGTTCTCCGAGATCAGAGCCGCAGGCTTCGGCCCCGAGGTGAAGAGGCGGATCCTCATCGGGACCTACGCTCTCTCGGCCGGCTACTACGGCAGGTACTACCTCAAAGCCCTCAAGGTGAGGACCCTGATCAAGCAGGACTTCGAGAGGGCCCTCTCGGCCGGCGGCGCCGACGTCCTGGTGACGCCCACCATGCCCTTCCCGGCCTTCAAGATCGGGGAGAGGATCGAAGACCCGCTCTCCCTCTACATGGCCGACGTCTTCACCGTACCCATAAACCTGGCCGGCGTTCCGGCGATATCCCTACCTTGCGGCTTTGCCGACGGCCTTCCCATTGGGCTGCAGATCATCGGTCGCCACTTCGATGAGGTTGGCGTCCTCAGGACCGCCAAGGCCTACGAGGATGCGACGCCCTACCACAAGTTCGTCCCGAGGGAGGTGGTCTAGGATGGCAGAAAAAGATGTCATCATAGGCCTGGAAGTCCACGTCCAGCTGAACAGATTGAACTCGAAGCTCTTCTGCGCCTGCTCCACCGACTATCACGACTCCCCTCCCAATACCCACACCTGCCCTGTCTGTCTGGGGCTGCCGGGAACCCTTCCCGTGGTGAACAGAAGGGCCGTCGAGTACGCGATAAGGGTCGCCCTCGCCCTCAACTGCGAGATCCAGGGAGAGACGCTCTTCTATCGGAAGAACTACTACTACCCCGACCTCCCCAAGGCCTTCCAGATAACCCAGTACGACTTCCCCCTGGGGCTCGGGGGCCATATTCTGATCAAGGGGGAGGACGGCGAGGAGAAGACGATCAGGATTACCAGAGTCCACATGGAGGAGGACCCCGGAAGGCTCGTCCACGCCGGGACGATCGACCGGGCCAAGTACTCGATGGTCGACTACAACCGATGCGGCATGGCCCTCCTGGAGGTGGTTACAGAGCCGGACCTGCGGTCTCCAAGGGAGGCCAGGTCCTTCCTGGACAAGCTCCGAAACATTTTGGAATATCTGGACGTCTTCGACGGCAACCTGGAGGGCGCGATGAGGATCGACTCGAACATATCCCTCGCCGGCGGCGAGAGGGCCGAGGTGAAGAACATATCGAGCCACAAGGGGGTCGAGAAGGCCCTCGCCTACGAGATCACCCGGCAGAGGAGCGCCCGGAGGAGGGGGGTCGCCCAGGTCCAGGAGACCCGCCACTACGACGAGCTCCGGGGGATCACCGTATCCATCAGGACTAAGGAGGGGGCTCATGACTATCGCTACTTCCCCGAGCCCGACCTCGTTCCCATGAGGATCGCCGATTGGGTGCCGGAGGTGAAGGCACAGCTTCCGGAGCTTCCCGACGCCAAGAGGGAGAGGTTCGTCTCCGAGTACGGGATCGCCGACGATCACGCGAAATCCCTCACCTCAGATATCAGGGTCGCAAACTTCTACGAGCTGGTGGCAGAGCGGGCGTCTCCGAGGCTCTCGGCGGTCTGGATCGCCGACATCCTCAAGGGCGAGCTGAACTACCGGGACATGCCGATCGACAAGTTCAGCCCCGACCAGATGGTCGAGATCCTCGATATGCTGGAGAAGAGCAGGATCACAGAGAAGGGCGCCGTTGAGGTGATCCGCACCATCCTCGACCAGGGTGGGGATCCGGCCGCAGTGGTGGCGGCGAGGGGGCTGGCCAGGGCCGAGGACGAAGCGGTCTTGGAGGCGGTCCGGGCTGCGGTGGAGGAGTGCGACCAGGCGGTGGCCGACTACAGGAGCGGAAACGAGAAGGCGATCAACTTCATCGTGGGCATGGTGATGAAGAAGACTCGGGGGAGGGCAGACCCGGGGGAGGCTAACCGGCTGGTCAAAGAAGCCCTCGACGAGATCTGAGGGCACCCCTCCCTCCTCGGTCTATTTTTGTCTTTTTTCCTATCTTTTTATCCTCAGGCACCGTTCTCCGGGCTGTAGTGGATTCCCCAGAGCCACCCTCCCTGCCCCTGGGCGAAGACCCAGATCTGGCCCATCCCATCGGAGACGGCAGCGGGCTGGCCCGAGATCGAGCCCTTCAGGTTCTCTCCGTCCTCCCAGCCCTCACCCTCGTCCACGACGTGGATCAGCTCCTCGCCGAGGGTTGCAAAGAGGTCGATCCTGCCTTCTTCTATCACGACCGCCGGGGCCGAGTCGGCCCACTGGTCTATCGTCTCGACGGAGGTGTCGCCGGTCTCGGGGTCGACGGAGAGGTGCCCGATACCGCCCCCATTGTTCAGGGCGAAGATGTGGATCAGCTCGCCGTCACAGGCCGCCGTCGGAGGGGAGGCGAAGGACCTGCCGAGGGGCTGCCAACCCGCCCAGGCCGGCCCCTCTCGGGACCTCTCAGTGGGCAGGTCGGCGGAGTTCCAGACCAGCCCTTTGGAGCTGTTCAGGGCGAATAAATAGATCCTCTCCGAGAGGAGGACCGCAACAGGCCTGGATCCGATCTCGCCCTCGATCGAGACCCAGTCCTCGGTCTTATTGCAGGCGACGCCTTCATCGCATCCCCAGTACCTCTTGTAGAGACAGTGGTTGGTGGGGCCCCAGGTGAATAGGAGGTAGTCGCCGTCGGAAGAGCCTGTCGATATCGCCGCAAGCTCGTACTTTCTGAAGTGGACCCCTCCCAGGTTCTTGTTGTATGGGGGTGGGC
>NZ_JBNGCU010000075.1:0-8465 GCF_049974945.1 Methanocrinis sp.
CCAGCCCCTCCCCGCCCCGCGCCGCCCGGAGGGGCTAAAGGTGATATAGATCCTGAGCCAACCCCTAGCACAGCGAAAAATCCCCCTGAAGGAGGGAGTCAGTTGAAGGATTATCTCACGCTAGACGATTTCCCCATAGATAAGCAGCGGATCTTGGTGCGGGTCGACGTAAACTCCCCCATGGACCCGGACGGCAAAATCCTCGACGACAAGAGGTTCCGCGGCCACCTGCCCACTCTGCGCGACCTGGAGGGTGCCCGGGTCGTCCTCTTGGCCCACCAGAGCCGGGCAGGAAAGAAGGACTTCACCACCCTGGAGGCCCATGCCCGCCGTTTTTCCCAGCTCCTGCACCGCGAGGTCACCTACGTCGACGACATCTTCGGCTCCCACGCCCGGGAGTCGATCAAGGCGATGAAGCCCGGCGAGGTCATCCTCCTGGAGAACACCCGCTTCTACGCCGAGGAGAACATAAACCGCCCCCCCGAGGACCACGCCAAAAGCCACATGGTTCGGCAGCTCAGCCCGCTCTTCGACCTCTTCGTCAACGACGCCTTCGCCGTATCTCATCGGTCCCACTTATCCGTGGTCGGTTTCACCGAGGTCCTCCCCAGCGCCGCAGGCCGGCTGATGGAGAAGGAGATCGACTCCCTGGACATGGGCATCCGGGGGAACGAGCATCCGTCGATATTCGTCCTCGGCGGGACCAAGGCCGACGACTCGATCAAGGTGATCCAGAACGTCTTCCGCCGGGGCGGCGTCGATCAGGTCCTGGTCACCGGGGTTGTGGCCACCGTCTTCCAGATGGCGGCGGGGATCAACGTCGGCGAGAAGAACCGGGAGTTCGTGGAGGGGCTCGATTACTCCGAGATGGTCCCGGTCGCCAAAGACCTCCTGGACAAGAGCCCCGACAAGATCGTCCTCCCCCAGGACGTCGCCCTGGACAAGGACGGCGAGAGGCTCGAAGTCGCCATGGAGAAGATCCCGCCGGACCTCTTGATCGCCGACATCGGCCTGGAGACGATCGTCGACTTCTCCAAGAGGATCAAAGAGGCGAAGATCGTCGTCCTGAACGGGACCGCCGGGATCTTCGAGAAGGAGAAGTTCGCCCTGGGGACCGCCGAGATCCTTAAGGCTGCCACCGAGGCCGGCTTCGCCATCGCGGGCGGTGGCCACACCAGCGCCGCCATCGAGGAGCTGGGCCTGGAGCCTAAGTTCTCCCACGTCAGCACCGGCGGCGGAGCCTCCATAAGCTACCTCTCCGGCGACCAGCTGCCCGGGATAGAGGCGCTGAAGAGGGCAGCGACCAGGTACAGAAAATAGATGGAGATCGGGCAGTAGAAGATCAAGCAGTAGAAGATCGGGCGTTCAGCACCGAGGAACGCCCCGGACCGGCCGCTGCCCCTCCAAGGCCTCCATCACCTTTTTCCTGCACTCGGCGAGAAGCTCCTTCGCGGGCCCCGAGGCCTCCAGGGCGGCCGCTCCCCGATGGCCGCCCCCGTCCCCCCGATGGGCTCTGCCCACAACCCTCATGATGGAGGCGAGATCGAGGCCCGCGAGGACGGCGTCCCTCCTCGCCCGACCGCTGATCCTGCACCGGTCGCCGTGGATCCCGCCGACGAGGCCGACGTCGGCCCCTATCTCGACGAGGGTCATCGCACTCGACCCCTCGAAGGCTCCCACCTCCGAGGAGACGATCACCCAGTCGTCGGTCCACTCGATCTCTGCCCGGGAGGCCGCCCGCAGGGCGGCGATACGTCTGGATATCTCCGTCGGGACCCGAGAGAGGACCTCCAGGGCATCATTATACTCGACCTCAGAACTCTCCAAAATCTCGGCCACCGTCCGAAAAGAGGAGGCGTGAGCGTGCTTGAACCTGCCGGTATCGGTTATTATCCCCACCAAGAGGGCGAGGGCGGCCTTTTGGCTGGGCAGAGTTTCGCTCTTCTTCAAGATCTCCCAGACGATCTCGGCGGTGGAGTCGGCGGGCCTCTGAAGGTAGAAGAGGGCGGCCTCGACCAGATCCCTATCCTGGTGGTGGTCTACGACGGCATATTCTTTGAGATCGAGGTCTCCGACCTGAAGCCCCACTGCCGTGTCCACCACCACCACCAGATCGTAGCCCAGGAGAGGCGGATCGATCAGAATATCGGCGCCTATAGCCGAGAGAAGGGCCGAGGCGGTCCTGCTCACCCCCTCCACCGTGGCCAGGTCGCCCCCGAAGGCCTCCCGAAGGGCGAAGCCGCTCCCCACGGCGTCGGGATCGGCGTTCCTGTGGCAGAGGTAGAGGACCCTCTCGTACCCGCCGATCAGCTCTTTTAACTCATCCTCGCGAATCTGCATCCGGCAGCACGATTCCTCTGATGATAGAAAAAAGTTATTCAGGCGGCACATAGCGGGTCGTCAGCCTCTTCAGCCTTCGTCAGCCTGCCGTTACCACCTTCCGGTATCCGAGCCTCTTCAGCCCCGCGACCGCGTCTTCAGAGAGCCTCTCCCCTGCGGGAAGCTTCACCTCGACCAGATCACCCCGATCGGAGATCCGCGAGCCCAGGGGAAGAATATCCTCGGCTGCCTCGACCCGGCCGAGCCGCTCGTGGCTGAGAGGTCCATCGATCCTGGTCGCAAGACAGGACCGAGAGGGCCGATCGGCACAGGAGAGGCCGAGATCTCTAGCCATCTCTCTCACCCCCTCTTTGGCCATCCCCAGATCCCGCAGAGGCGTCCTGATCCCGGCCTCCGAGAGGGCCCTCATGCCGGGCCGATCCTCGGCCCGATCCGAGGCGTTGGTGCCGTCCACCACCACCTTTATTCCTCTTTTCCTCGCCTCGTCGAGGAGCCTTTTGGCCATCGCCCTCTTGCAGAGATAACATCGCATAGAGAGGTTCTCGCAGACCCCCTCATCTTCCAGGAGCCCGACCTCCAAGACCAGATGCTCTATCCCGATCTCGGCGGCGACCGATCTTGCGTTCGCAAGGTCCGCCTCGGACTGCAGCTCCGACTCGACGGTGGCGGCGACGGCCGCATCGCCCAAGGCAAGACGGGCCGCGGCCGCCAGAACTGAGCTGTCCACTCCTCCAGAGAAGGCCACCATGACCCCCTCCAAACCCTCAAACCAGCAAATTAGATCGTATAAAGATCGCATCCTCAGACCCCCGAGCTGATAGCCGATTCGGCCCTTCGCCCCTTCAAGCCACGCGAAAGCCTTTTCCCGTTGGCATGATCTACTCTTCGCTTATATTCGCTCCCAGAGCTATGCTCGGGAGAGGAGGAATTCCATGCACATCTTTATCACGGGCGCTGGCGAGGTCGGCTTTCACCTGGCCAGGGAGCTCTCCGCCGCCTACGACGTCACGGTAATCGATCAGAGTAGCAAGGCCTGCGAGCGGCTGGAGGGGATCGATGCCAAGGTCCTCCAGGGGAACGCCGCCAACGCCCAGCTCCTGATTGAGGCCGGGATACAGGACGCGGAGATCGTGGTGGCCGTCACCGGCAACGATGAGGTGAACATCATCACCTGCATCACCGCAAGCCATCTCGGCGTCGATAGGACCATCGCCAGGGTCAGCAACTCCGACTACATCGACCAGCCGATGAAAGACCGAAAACAGATCGGCATAGGTCTCATGATCTGTCCGGAGCTGGTGATGGCAGAGAGGATCGTCACCGACCTCTACTTCCCCTCGATGATCGAACGTCGGAGGCTCGCGGGAGGGAAGGGAGAGCTGATCGAGCTGGTCGTCGGCGAGGATATGCCCCTGATCGGGACGATCGAAAACCTCGACCTCGCCGAGAACTGCAAGCTCGCCGCGATAAAGAGGGGCGAAGAGATTCTGATCCCCAAGAAGGAGGACACAATCTCGATCAAGACCGGTGACCGTCTGATCCTCACCTGCGATGCGAAGTCGGTGCCGAAGCTGAGAAGACAGATCCACGAGGATACGGCCTCTCACAAGGTGATGATCGTCGGAGGGGGGGTCGTCGGCTTCTACCTCGCCAAGTGGCTGGAGAAGATGGACTTCGACCTGAAGCTGGTGGAGATCGATAACGTTCGCTGCCAGGTGCTGGCAGAAGAGCTTCCTGAGACCCTGATCCTCAACGGCGACGGGACCGATATCTCGCTGATCAAGGCCGAGAACGTCGGGTCGATGGACGTCGTCTTCTCCGTTACCGGCTTCGACGAGAAGAACCTCCTCTGCTCTCTGTTGGCCAAACAGCTGGGGGCCGATAAGATCGTCGCCAGGGTCGACAGGAGCGATTACATCGACCTCTTCGAGATGGTGGGGGTCGACCACGCCATCAGCCCGGGAAGGGTGACCGTCGAGGCGGTCCTCCGGCTGATAAGGGGCAGCGAAGAGGTGATCGTCATAGGAAAGGACGAGGCCGAGGTGCTGGAGTTCCGGGTCGAGAAGGAGGCGAAGATCCTGGGGAAGAACGCAGCCGAGAAGATGCCGAAGGGGGCGATCCTGGGCATGGTCATGCGGGGGAGCCAGCCGATAATCCCCACCGCCGATACCGAGGTGAAGGAAGGAGACAGGGTCTTCATCCTGGCCCTCCCCCAGGTCCTATCCAAGGTCAAGCCCCTCTTCTCGGCCGAGAAGGCCGCCTGACCTTCCCCGCCTCCTGGCGCACCGTCTCCGGCGCAAGGGGCCTCTACCCCTCAGCCTTCTCCTTCGCGACCAGGAGGTCTGAGACGAGCGCCTCTTTGAGGTTTCGGTTTCTCAGGACCGCGGCGGGATGGAAGGTGGCCAGGAAGATCTCCCTGAAGACCCGTCCCCGGAGGGAGGTTACGCCCTCTACGTCCAGGACGGCCTTCGTCGCCGCGTTCCCCATGAGGATCACGGCCTTCGGCTCTACCAGCTCGATCTGAGCTTCTAGGTAGGGCCAACAGGCCTCCACCTCCGCCTTCCTCGGCCTCCTGTTCTCCGGCGGCCTGCATTTGACGACGTTCGTTATGAAGACCCGGGACCTCTCGATCCCTGCATCGTTGAGGCAGCTGTCGAGGACCGATCCCGCCCTTCCGACGAAGGGCCTTCCCGCCAGGTCCTCGTCCCTTCCCGGGGCCTCGCCGACGAGGAGGATATCGGCCCGATCCGGCCCCTCTCCGGGGACGGCTTTTGTCCTCCACTCGGCTAGAGGGCAGCGGGTACAGGATCTGATCGCTTCACTCAGCGACCGGAGCGATTCTCTGAAATCCGGGGGCAGCTCTTCGCCTTCTGGACTATGGCCTGATCTCATACGGGTCACCTGGCGAACGAAACGTTCTTATTCATTTAAGCCAGAAACGCCCCACTAAGGTGGTACGAATGGTTGAATGGACAGGAAGCCTCAGAAAGTTCGACGACTTATGGTACACCATCGAGAGGATCGTCTATGGAAAGGGCCAGCTCAGGAGGTTCACCTCCGAGGAGATCTACGACAACCTTCGGGACAAGTCCTTCTTCAAGAGCGCCGAGGATCTCCACAGATTTCTGATCGAGAACGACAAAAAGTATAGGGTCAGGGCCCTGGAGAGCGGAGGCTGGGAGCGCTACTGGTAGGCTCACTTCTCGCAGAAATATATATTTCTGTCGTCGGTGCCCAGCTGCGAGAACTTCCCGGTGGCCAGGATCTTGTAGCTGTACTTGAGGGGAGCCACCCTGGTCCCTGGCCCGACCACCGACTCCTGGGGGAGGACGACGTTCTCTCCCACCACCGGTATCTTGCCCGGCTTGCTGTAGGACTGGTCTGCGTCGAGGACGCATTTCGTCCCGATGGTGGAGTGCCTCCCCACTATCGTTCTGTTCAGGAGCGATCCCCTCTTTACGTTGGCGAAGCTCATGACCATGCTGTTTTTGATCACCGAGTCCCTCTCGATCAGGCTGGTGTGGCCGATGTGAGAGTTCTCGATGACGACGCCCTTCTCTATGTTGCAGTTTCGTCCTATGAAGACCTTCCCCCGAAGCTCGATATCCCCGGAGTCGAGGTACCTTGCGATCCTATCGAGGGTCGCGGGGTTGACCCACTGGCCTGGACGGTACTCGTTCCTGAAGGCGTAGTGCTCCACCTTTCCGCCCAGAAAGTCCATCGCCGCCTGGAGGAGCCTCTCGGGGGTGCCTATATCGATCCAGTAGCCTTCGACAGGATAGCCGTAGACAGGATAGCCGTGCTCTGTGAGATAGGGGATGAGATCGCCGCCTATGTCCCGGGCCGAGTCGCCCATCTCGGCTAGGACCTCCCGGACCTGGGGGGAGAAGAGGTAAAAGGCGGTGTTGATCATCCTGCTCGGCTCTTTTCCCCGGGCTGGCTTCTCGACGAAGCCGTTGATCCGCTGATCTCCATTGATCTCGGCGACGCCGTACTGAGATACGTTCTCATCTTCGCTCAGCTCTTTCAGGGCCACGGTGAGGACGGCCTTCTTCTCTCTGTGGAAATTGATGAATCTTCTGAGGTTGATATCGATGACGTTATCCCCAGAGACGACGAGCATATCCTCTTTGACGTCGAAGTAGTTCGCGCAGTATCTCAGAGAGTCGGCGCTTCCCTTGTCGTCGTACTGGGGCTGGTAGGCGAACTCCTTTATATCGTTCATCCCCAACCTCTTGAAGAACCCCTCTCCCGCCTTGAAGTAGTTGTTGAGGGGAAGGGTGTTCTCCGCCCCCTTGCTCCCCAGGACGAACCGCCTGCATCCCTGGGTCGCCAGGACCCTGAAGAGGGTCGCGATGATGGCGGTATCGCAGAGGTCTACCAGGGGCTTGGGCTGGTCGAGGGTCAGAGGATAAAGCCTCGTACCTCCGCCGCCCACGGTAGCGATTACGGGTGGAAATATATCCATATCAGCTCCTCCAACCGGCATCAGTAGCCACGCCTGATCTTCAGTATGATCCTAGTTATCATGGATACGATCAGGAATATTATGACGTAGAATATGATCTCCGGGGTTGTCATGTAATGGCCTGGGATGTTGAAGTTTATATTTTTGGTGGGTGGGGGCCGTCAGGAGAAGACCCCCTCGATGGATCAGAGGGTTAACTATAGAAAAAGGGGAGGATGAGGGAGACCGAGATTCGACGGAGGGATTAGAATCATGAGCGAGAATAGAGAGGCCATAGAGAGGGCGAAGGCCCACTTCGAGAAGCTGCTCGTCGAGCAGATGGACCGGGTGGAGGAGATGAAGGCCGCAGAGGCCTGGATCGACTACTCCAAGATCGAGCCGATCGTCATCGGGGTGGTGGGCGGCGATGGGATAGGCCCCTACATCAGCGTCGAGGCCAGAAGGGTCCTCGAGTACGTGCTGGGTGGCGAGATCGAGGCCGGCAAAGTCGAGATCAGAAACGTTGAGGGGCTCTCGATCGAGGAGAGGGCGAGGGCGATGAAGGCGCTCCCCGACGGGGTCGTCGACGAGCTGAAGAGATGTCACGCCATCCTCAAGGGGCCCCTGACCACGCCTAAGAAGGGCGACCCCTGGCCGAACCTGGAGAGCGCGAACGTGGCCATGCGCCGGGAGCTGGACCTCTTCGCCAACGTCCGGCCCGTCAAGGTCCCCAGCCTGGGGATCGACTGGATCTTCTTTCGGGAGAATACCGAGGGGGCCTACATCCTGGGAAGCCGGGGGCTGAACGTCACCGACGAGATAGCCTTCGACTTCAAGGTGATCACAAACCCCGGAGCCGAGAGGATAGTGAAGCTCGCCTTCGACCACGCCAAAAAGAACGGGATCGATAAGGTCACGGCCGTCACCAAGGCGAACGTCATCAAGACCAGCGACGGCAAGTTCCTGGAGATGGCAAGGAAGGTCGCCGAGGGTTATCCGGGGATCGAGCTCGACGAGTGGTTCATCGACATCATGGCGGCGAAGCTGGTCGACCCAAAGCGCCGGACCCAGTTCCGGGTGGTGGTTCTTCCCAACCTGTACGGCGACATCATCACCGACGAGGCCGCCGAGTTCCAGGGAGGGGTGGGAACTGCGGGATCTGCCAACATCGGCAAGAGGTACGCCATGTTCGAGGCGATCCACGGCTCGGCCCCGAGGATGGTGGAGGAGGGACGCGCCCAGTATGCCGATCCCTCCAGCATGATGAGGGCGGCGGTGATGCTCCTCGAGCACGTAGGCTTCGTCGAGGAGGCGAGAAGGCTCGAGATGGCCCTGGATATCTGCAGCCAGCACGAGAAGAAGGTCGTCCTCACCGGTCGGTCGGACGGGGCGACGGGAGCACAGTTCGCCGACTATGTGATGGAGACCCTCCAGGATCCCGATCTGGAGGCGAGGTGGAGGAGCTATCTGTAAGGGAGAACGCCGGGAGGGGCCCGGGGTCGGTCTGGCCGGATCGCCGGAACCAGAGGAGAGGTCTGTTGGTCTGCGGCGTATCTGATCGATGGTCCGACCAAGATGCAAGATCAACGAACTTCGCCCGTCGGCCGAGATATTTTGCCTTCTGGGGCGGCTCCGACTCCTCGGACGTCTCCAGAGGGCCGGTAATCTCGGTCAGGTG
>NZ_JBNGCU010000076.1:0-8430 GCF_049974945.1 Methanocrinis sp.
CCTCTCCGCCCTCCTCTCGATCTTCTCCTCTTCCTCCTCTGTGCCCGTCCGGTGCCTTTTCAGCCGCCATATCAAAATCAGGCCGGAGAGGGACTCGACGATGCTGTCGAGCCCGAAGCCGATCAGGGCGATGCTCCCGGCGAGGCTTCCGAAGACGATGGAGGCCGCGGCCTCGGCGAGGTTGTAGGCCAAGGTGAAGTACTCCAGCCGGAGGGCCTTTTTGTAGGGCTCGTCCGGAGCGTCAGTCTCGATCGGGTCGGTCGCCTCCATTTCCATATCCTCCCTATCCATCGACTCTGGCTGATGCTTTTGGTTATCAGATGATTTAGGCTTGCTCCCTCCGAGCGGCCTTCCAGCATCAGCCCCATATACCATCCCGACCAAATAAACTCCCGATGTCGCCCCAAGAGAGCGCTTTGATCCTGATCGTCTACCTGGCCTGCTTTGCCGCGATCCACAGCCTGATGGCCAGCCTCCCCTTCAAGAGAAGGGCCGCGAAGATCCTCGGGAGCAGGATGGACCCCTGGTATCCGGCCATCTTCTCCCTCACCGCCCTGGTGACGATACTGCCCCTGGTCTACCTGGTCTACCTCTTCCCCGGAAAGGTCCTCTACGTCGTCCCCTCTCCCTGGCGGTGGGCGATGGTGGCGGGCCAGCTCCTGGCGGGGCTTCTCTCCATCAGGGCCTTCGTCGATGCGCCCCACCGGTTCCGGGTGCCCCTCCAGCTCACGGGCCCCAGGGCCTCCGAGGCGGAGACTCTCGCGCCTCGGGGGATATACTGCTGGATGAGAGACCCATTCCTGCTATCGGGCTTTCTCATCATCTGGCTGACCCCCTTCATGACCACGAACATCCTCATCCTCTACGTCATGGTCACCATCTACCTGTACCTGGGGTCGCTGCACTGGGAGAGGAGGCTCCTCGCCCAGTTCGGCGACGAGTACCGCTCGTATCAGAGCCGGGTTCCGAGGATGGTCCCCTGGCGGGGGAGGATCTGCCCGGGTCGGTGAAGGCCAACGGAGAGGACTAATAGAACGAAAAGGAAGAGGGAAAAGAAGAGAGCCTCGAAAAGGTGCCCGGCATGTTCACGAAGTACACCCTCATCCTTGCCCTCTACCTGGTCGGCTTTGCGAGCCTGCACAGCCTTCTCGCGGGCACCTGGGCCAAAGGCCGGGCCCGGCGGGCCTTCGGCGAGAGAGGGATGCGCTGGTACCGGCTCTTCTTCAACATCGTGGCGGTCATCTCCATAATCCCGCTTTTGCGCCTCCTCTATCTCTTTCCCGGCGAGGTCCTCTATTCAGTCCCCTCGCCCTGGCGATGGATCATGGTTTTCGGGCAGGTCCTTGCGGCCCTGGCCCTGGGAAGGACGCTCATTGAGGCCGGAGCCTTGCGTTTTTTGGGGGTTTTGCCCGACGAAGGTGAGGGCGGGGGTCAGGGCGAGCTGATCGTCCAGGGAATCTACTGCAGGGTGAGAAACCCGCTCTTCCTCTTGGCCCTGATATTCCTCTGGCTATCCCCCGTCATGACCGCAAACCTCCTCGTCCTCTACCTCATCGCTACCGTCTACTTCTATCTCGGATCGATCCACGAGGAGAGGATGCTGGCCGAGAAGTTCGGCGACGCCTATCGCGACTACCAGAGGCGGGTTCCCAGGATCGTACCCCGCCTCCGCTGCCGCTACCCTGAGACGAAGGTGGAGGCCACGGGCGAGCGCTGAACCTGACCTCCATCAGCTGATGTCCGGCCCTGAAGCTGACGGCCCGGCGGTCCGCAAAAGGTCATTTTCCTCAGTCTTCCAGAGATTCTGTCGGGAAGGACGACGCCGGGACCGCCAGGGCGATCGAGACCAGAACGGTGGCCTCTACTCCTACTCCACCTCAAAATCGATGTTCACCGAGGTGCTCATCGACCTTATGACCGGCACCCTTCCCGCCACGTCCGAGAGCATCTCCATGATCGTCTCGGGATCCCCATCGGCCGCCAGACGGACCTTTATCTCGATTCGGGTCACCTCCCGGCCGTCCCCCACCCGCTCCAAAACCCCCACCGCCTCCGATTTGTAGGAAAGAAGGGCAACGTTGTGCTTCTCTGCCCTGGCCAGGGTGGTGGTGAGGACGCAGGCGTTGGCCGCGGCGACGTAGATGTCTTCAGGCGACGGAAAGCCCTCGATCCCGCCAAACTCTGCGGGCAGGGCGAACTCGATTTTCTGACCGGAGGGAAAGGCGATCTCGCCTTTCGCTCCCTCGGTCCATCTCACCTGGTTTTTAAAGGATATCTCTTCGGTCATGGTACCCAGGTTTGGTACCTATTGGTAATTATCACTTTCCCGCAATTTTCGGCCCAAGGGATCAACGATGGGAGTGCTCGGGCAGATCGTCATGGCGGTGGTTCTCCACCCGATGGTAAGCCTCGCCGGGAGCCTGAGGCGGATCGACGTGGACCGTAGCATTCGACAGGTACGGGAGGCTGATGAGGAGCTGGTGGCTGACCTCCTTTGCGATATCGTGGCCTTCCTCGACGGTGAGCTTCGGATCGACGATCACGTCGATCTCGGCGTGGAGCCGGTGGCCCAGCCACCTCACCCTCACCCCGGCCACCTCCTCCACCCCGGGAGCGCGGGCCGCAGCATTCCTCACCTCGCCCGCGACCTCGGGGTCGACGCCGTCAGTCAATCTCGTCAGGATCACTCTTCCCGACTTCCAGCCGATCTGAAGGATGGCGATAGTGATCAATAGCCCCACCAGGGGGTCTGCCCAAGTATAGCCCGCCCAGACCCCGATCGCTCCGAAGAGGACCGCAAGGCTGGTCAGGCCGTCGGCCCTCGCGTGGTGGCCGTCGGCCACCAGAGCCGCGCTTCCTATCTCTCGGCCCACCCTCATCCGAAAGACGGCCACGGCCTCGTTTCCGACAAATCCGATCAGCGACGCGAGGATCACCGCCCAGAGAAAGCCGACGGGCCGGGAAGAAAAGAGCCTCATCGCCGACTCGTAACCGGTGAAGAGGCCGCTTGCGACGATCACCAGGACGATGAAGAGCCCCGCCAGATCCTCGGCCCGGCCGTAGCCGTAGGTGAAACGGTCTGTGGCGGGCCGCTGGCCCAGCCTGAAGGCGATCCAGAGGGGAACGGCCGTCAATGCATCCCCCAGGTTGTGGACGGTATCGGCGAGGAGGGCCATGCTGCCGGTGAGAAGGACTATCACCACCTGAATTATGGCCGTCGCAAAAAGCGCTATAAAGGAGATCTTGACCGCCCAGATCCCCCTCTCGGCCCCTAGGAGGGCGGGGTCGGCGGGACCGTGGACGTGGTGGTGGAGATGCTCGAGGCCGTCCTCAAGCCCGCCATGGAGGCCGTGTGAGTCGTTCATTCTGTGCATGGAGCGATCAGATCAGGTCCGACCCCCCGACAATTTAAATTTGCGGCCGATCCGGCATAAAGTATATTGGAGGTCAAAGCTCTATGATCCGGCATGGGTCCTCTTCTTCTGATCCTCATCGGCTTCATCCTAGCGTCTGCCGTCGCCCTGATCGTGGTCAAGAGGTTCATCATCGAAAACTCCGACTTCTGGATGTCGATGGGCCTCATCCTTGCAGACCGGGGAAGTTACGAGAGGGCAGTCCGATGCTGCGAGAGAGCGGTCAAGATATACCCCTTCTACGTCCACGCCTGGAACAACTGGGGGCTGGCCCTCTACGAGCTGGGGAGGTACGAGGAGGCCCTCGAACGTCTAGAGGAGGCTCTGACCCTGAACCCGGATCTGGGGGAGGCCTGGCAGAACAAGGGGCTAGTCCTCGAAAAGCTCGATAGACAAAAAGAGGCGGATGAGGCGTTCCAGAGGGCGGAAGGCCTGGGACCCTGACCTGACGTCAAAAGCTTTTTTGCGGATTATGGCGGATAGACCCCCGGAGAAGAATATTCATGAAGACGATCCCTGCCCTGATCCTGGCAGCGCTCCTTCTGGCAGCAAGCGCATCGGCCGGCTCGCACCATATCCAGGAGGTGATCTCGGCGAGCGAGATTCTGGCCATGATCGAGAGGGGGGAGCCGGTCTCTATCGACAGCTTGATCGTCGAGGGCGACCTGGACCTCGGCGAGATCGGCCTGGACGTATCTCCGAAGCTCGGGGCGGGGCTCGGCGCTTCTGCAGGATCTGAGATCGAGCGCCTCGCGTCGGCCGAAGGTGCGAAGCTGATCACCTCTCCGATAAGCATCACCAACTCCGAGATAAGGGGGGACGTCCGCTTTGAGAATATAACCTTCGGCGGCTCGGTGAACTTCGCCGGGACCGAGATCGCCGGAAATGCGAGCTTTGCGCAGGCGAGGTTTGCAAACCGTGCCGACTTTCTGTATACCAGATTCAAAGGCAACGCCAGCTTCAGGGCCGCTAGGTTCGACGGCAGGGTCTACTTCTCCGGTGATCAGTTTGGGGGCAGAGCCGACTTCGAGGAGACCCAGTTCGGAAACCTCGCCGGTTTCAGCTACGCCAAGTTCGGCGACGACGCCGACTTCAAGGGGGCGAATTTCATGGACGAGGCCTGCTTCGGCGGAACCGAATTCATGGACGACGCGGACTTCGGGGGGACTGAGTTCGGAGGATACGCCTACTTTGGCCGGGCTCGCTTCAGCGGAAGGTCCCGCCTGGCGGAGGCGCGTTTCGGTGATATGGCCAACTTCTACAGCGCCCGTTTAGTCGACAGGAGTTAGCCGGATGAGTGCCGATGGAGAGAGGCAAAATAAATGTGGCATAGATATAAAAAATAAATATATATGATAACTGCCCACCACTATTTCATGTCTTGGAAGAGAATCACCGATTACTGGGCGGAGTGGAAGATCGAGGAGGACCGGAGGGGGAACATCGGCCTGTCCCTTGGAGAAGACCAGCGAGTTCTCTACGACCTATCTCACGAGAACTTTATCACCATCCTGAATCTGCTCCAGGGAGATAAAGCGGTCTGGTTCGACGACGAAGACGAGGGCTTCAAGGCCAGCGGCGAGGAGCCGAGGTAGCACCGAAGGGGTGGACTGCCGATTAAACTTTTTTGGTCATTTCTGAGGCTGCCGGTCTCTACCCTTCGCAGCGGCCAAGCTACTTTCCCACCAATGGCGATCCGCATTTTGGACAGGTCATCGACCGGCAGGGAACGCCGGCGACCTTCTCCGTCTCATAACCGCAGCTCGGACACACGCAGGCGGTGGGCGGCGCGCCCCGGCGCCTCCGGCCGCCTCCCGGGGATGGTTCGTATTGCATCGAAATCCTCCTGCAGATTTAATCTGTCAAAACCCAAATAAATTTTTTTCCCACTCCTCTTATAGAGGCGGGGTGCAGGGGTAGAGAAAACCCCGGTCTTCGGGCCGGGGATGAATCGTACCCCGCCTTATGCTATGAGTTTTTAAATACTATAACAGCATAAGTGAGTGTAATGCTTAAAGCCTTCAAATATAGGATCTATCCGACAAAAGCACAGCGGTCTAAGATGGAACAGACCTTGGAGCTGTGTAGATGGACCTATAACGAGACTTTGGCATATCGAAAAACTCTTTCGAACAAGAAGGCAAATCCATATCTAAGTATGAGACTCGTCCAGCGGACCCATGAGCGGATAGCCAACCGCAGATACGATTTTGCTCATCAGGTCAGTCACAACCTGGTCGAAAGGTTCGGGCTGATTGCTTTCGAGGATCTGAGCATCACGAACATGCTCCAAAACCACTGCCTGGCTAAAAGCATATCAGACGCCGCCTGGAGGATGCTTGTAATAACCACATCGTACAAGGCTGAGAGCGCCGGTTCGATGGTGGTTCTAGTAGATCCCAGGAACACAAGTCAGCTATGTTCCAGGTGCGGTCTTAAAGTTACCAAGTCGCTATCGGATCGGGTCCATGAATGTCCTCAATGCGGGCTGGTCATGGACCGTGACGAGAATGCGGCGATAAACATTTTGAGACTGGGACTACAGTCTCTGCCAAAGGCTAGAAGCCTCGCCCTTCTGGGCGGGGAGTAGTCACCCAAAAGACTTCCGTGGCCGCTCGAAAAGGCCGTGCATATATGGAGAAAAACTTGGAAGTATTTTGCGGGACGGCGGTCTTAAATTCGGGATAGAATCTGAAACTCGAATATCAACTTCTATTTTGATCAATTTGGACCTTCCACCGGTCGCGGGGTCTAACTCGTTATTCGTATCGCTTGACCTGTCTTCGGTCGGAATCAGCTTCACGTTCGTGATTAGCGAAGGGCTTTCTGTGGATCGGAAATTCTCCTGGCTTGCTGGCGGGCGAATTTTTGCCGAGGAGTCCTCGACGGAGATATAAATGGCTTTTACAAGGGAAGGTTTTTTCTTCTTAGTTGGCTCAACATTAATGGCAAAAGTCGCCCCATATCAGCCCGGATGGAACGGAGGGCGGACCTCTCGGCGTCTGGATCGAAATCCATCGGCGAGATGGTGCCTTTTAAATAAAAAAGTGGAGCAGTTCAGATGACAAAAGAAGATGCCATAGATGATCTGGCGAGGAGGTATCTCGCCGCGGAAGCCGAGAGAGCAGCCCTGGAGCCGATATCCGTCATCTGTCCTGACCTTACCACAGACGAGGCCTATCGGGTCCAGATGGCGATCGTCGCCTCCAAGCTCGAAGCTGGCGAGTCTTTGGCGGGAAAGAAGGTGGGGGCCACCAACGAGGCGATACAGAGGGCGATGATGATCGCCGAGCCGATATACGGCCACATCTTCAAAAGCCAGCAGATCTCAAGCGGGGCGGCGGTGCCGCTCAGCGGGTTGATCCATCCGAGGGTCGAGTGCGAGATCGCCTTCACCCTCGGCCGAGACCTATCGGGCCCCGGCGCCACCGTCGAGGAGGCTCTCGAGGCGGCCCGGTCTGTGACCGCCTCCATCGAGATCAACGACTCCCGCACTCGGGGATGGGAGATCGGGACTCGCGAGGTGATCGCCGACAACGGCGTTGCAGCGCATTTCGTCCTGGGCGAAAGGGAGGTTGCAATCGACGACCTCTACCTGCCCGGCCTGGGGGTGGTGATGGTGAAGAACGGTGAGGAGATCGCCCGGTCCACCGGGGCCTCCATCCTCGGAAATCCGGCCCGGTCCGTGGCCTGGCTCGCAAACAAAGTCGCTGAGCACGACGGCGGCCTTCGGGCGGGAGAGGTGGTCCTCGCCGGATCCATGACCCCCATGACGCCGGTCGAGAGGGGTGATCTGATCGAGGCGCATTTCGGCGATCTGGGTGAGGTTTCGGTCAGGTTCGATTGATCCCCAAGGCCGCATGGAAGACGGCAGCTCCTAGGGGGCCGCTATCCTCTCCTCCAGGCCTGTCGCCCTGACGGCGAGCATCTTCCGGGCGTTTAGATCTCCTTCAGCTTCGCCATCAGCTTCTGGATGCGCTCTACGTAAGCACCTTCGAAGAGGTACCTGTCCTCCTCCTCTCGATGCTCGGCCTTGGAGAGGGCCTCCTCCATCACGGCTCCGACCTCCATGAGAATACAGTGCTGGGCCACGTCCTTCGTCACGACCTCGAGGTACTCCCACCAGGCCTGGTCCAGGGCTCTCAGGGGAGCGCCCCGAACCCCACTCTCTTTCAGGTGGCGGAGATAGTCCTGGAGGGAGCCGGTCTCGGGCCACTCATCGCTCTGGTATCCCTGATAGGCGTCGCGAGCGACTTCTCCGATCCGATCGTCCCTCTTGCGTTGCTCAAATAGCCACATAGAAAAGCCGACCCTTCTTCCGCCTCGAACCTCCATGGCCTTCACCTCCCTCAAAGATGGGGCCTTCTGCGATAACTATCCTTCGACGCATCCGAACGAGACCGCCGAACGCAGGCGGCCTGAATGAGTTTTCCCTCTCTTTCTGCCGGTTTGCCCGCTGACCTTTTGCCATATTAAAGTCATAAATAGCTAAATGGCGATATGTATATATACGAATTAATCGCTCCAAGCTTCCGATAAGATGAGACGATCTGCTACCAACTGGAGAGTTAAGATCCTCAGCGCCCTCTCTGACCCCACCAGGCTCGAGATCATAGAGTTCCTCGGCGAAGAGGAGCGATGCGTCTGTGAGATCGTCCCCGCCTTCGGTCGAGCCCAGTCCACCATCTCCAAACACCTTTCCATCCTCAACGAGGCGGGGATTTTGGAGCGGCGGATCGACGGCAAGCGGACCCTCTATCGGGTAAAGAGCCCGAGGCTCTTCGCCCTCTTCCGAGAGGTGGACTCTCTCGCTCTCGAGGAGATATCGGAGCTGAAGAAGGCTGAAGAGGTTTTGATGGGCTCCGCCAGGTGAGTTAGAGGATAACAGGAGCTGACTGATATTAGAGACAATTACATCTGCAAGATGCTCACGGTTGTGATGCTTTGAACCCAGAGATATTCCTGCCACCGCTTACGGCGGGCTTCGAGGCCCTGATGGAGTACCTCTCGGCCCACG
>NZ_JBNGCU010000077.1:0-8230 GCF_049974945.1 Methanocrinis sp.
CGATCATGGCCTTTCCGGCGGTCCCGCAGAGGTACCAGGACGAGAAGGCGAAGGCCTTCGCCCGGATCGGAGCCTTCGACGAGGCGAAGATCTCCTCCTGGATCGTGGTCACGGAGCGGGAGGTCGTCTTCGTCCGCTCCGGCCTCTTTCGAAATCGAATGGACAGATTCCCCCTCTCCGGGATCACGGGGATCGAGTACGTCAAGGAGTTTCAGGACAACACCCTGAAGATCAGGATCGGGGAGGCCGCCGAGGACGTCCGGTTCTACCACGAGGTCGATGGCGTCCGGTTTTATCGGCACGTAAAAGACGCCCTCGAAGAGCGGGCCGAGCCGGAAGATGCGGGCGGAGAGGGATGACGACGATCACGGTGGTGGCCCACTGCCTCCTCGACCCCGAGACGAGGCTTTTGGGCCTCCGCCCCATCGCCTTCAGCCCCGAGCCGCCCCTGATCCAGCTCCTCTGCCCCGAGGCAGGGCATCTCGGCCTCGACCGCTGGGCCGTCACCAAAAACCAGATCGACATCCCCTCCTACCGCAGGTACTGCCGCGAGATCTTCACCCACCACGCCGACCTGATCGAGCAATTTTCGAAGAAGGGGCGCGAGATCGAGGTGGTGGGGGTGGAGGGAAGTCCCAGCTGCGGCATAAATTCAACCACATTGGGCTACACCGGGGGGAAGATCCGCCACCAGGATCACAGCCACGTCTCCGGGATGGGGGTCTTCATGGAGGAGGTGGCAGAGGAGCTAAAGAAGAGGGGCATCCCCTTCCGCTTCCGAGAGGCTGGAAGAGGTGACTGAGATACCAGGACATAGCAATCGTCCCACCATGAACCTCAGCAAATAGATATAATGGACGATTAGGGGTTCTCTTTTAGCTTCAGCTGGAACTCCAGCTCCCTTCTTGCCGGATCGTGCTTATACTGCACCTCAAGCTTTATCGGCTCCACCGGGCTCACTGCCAGGGCCCAGCCCTCGGATGAGGCCTCTACCCTTCCCTCACCCTCGATCTCGTCGGCAAGGATCCTAAGGGTGCTCGCCACCTCGCCGGCGGTCATGTAGAACTCCTGCTCGAACTTCTCTCCGCTGGTGGGGCTTCCCTTGGATTTGCCGAGCCTTCCGTTTATTCCGACCATAGATATCACCTGGTTTCGTCTTCCACCTGGTCAAACCCCATCATCTCAAGACCTCTTTGAGCGCACTCCGGAGCTTCTCGCATGTCGCCTGGATGTGCTCGGGTATGACCCTTGTATCCGCGAGGACGGGCATGAAGTTGCAGTCGCCAGACCAGCGCGGGACGATGTGGAGGTGGATGTGGCTTGCGATCCCCGCCCCCGCGCACTCGCCCATGTTGATCCCGATGTTGAAGCCGTCGGGGTTCATGGTCCTCTTCAGGATCTCGACCGCAAGGTCCGCCAGCTCCAGAAACTCGGCCCTCTCCCCGCCGCTCCAGCCGGCGAGGGTCGAGGTGTGGCGGCGGGGGACGACCATCAGGTGGCCGTTGTTGTAGGGGTAGGCGTTCATGATGATGAAGTGATGCTGACCCCGGTGGAGTATCAGGTTCTCTTCATCCCGCTCCTCCTTGATCTTCTCGCAGAAGATGCAAGCCACCGACTTGTCGGACAGGATATAATCCATCCTCCAGGGTGCCCATAAGGTCCTCAAGATCGCATCATCTCCTTTCCCTCCATCGTCTCTCCTCTCACCCTTTAATCTCATCCCTCTCAAAAACGACCTTCCTTCCCACCACCCTAGGCCTGCCCTCGATGAAGAGCTTGAGGGCCTGGGGGTAGGCCCTGTACTCCGCCTCCTGGACCCTCGCCTTGAGGCTCTCGAAGGTGTCGTCGTCTCTCACCTCTACGGGGGCCTGGAGGATTATGGGGCCGTGGTCGACCTCCTCGTCGACCAGGTGGACCGTCGTCCCCGTCACCTTGACGCCGTAGTCGAGGGCCTGCTGGAAGGCGTCAAGGCCCCGGAAGGCGGGAAGGAGGGCGGGATGGATGTTGATTGTCCTGTTCTTGAAGTGCCGGACGAACTCTGGGGTGAGGATCCTCATGTATCCGGTCAGGACCACCAGGTCGACTCCTGCCCTTTCCAGACGGTCGATGAGAAGCTGGTCGTACTCGGCCCGGGATAGGCCCGAGGGGTCCAAAAAATGGGCCTCGACCCCGAGATCGCGGGCGATCCTCAGGGCTCCCGCATCCTGCTGGTCCGCGAGGACGATGGCGACCTCTGCGGGGAGGTATCCCGAGCGGGCAGCCTCGATGATGTACCTCGCGTTCTCCCCGCGACCGGAGGAGATGACCCCGATCCTGGTGATCAATGCCAACCCGCGCTCCGGAAAGAAGGCTCGACTTCACTTCGAGAGGGTGATCTCAATGGCCGAGACGTTCGTCTCCCCCCGATCGGTATTCATGGTCTCGGTGGAGATCTGGATGTCCTTGACATTGACGTCGCCGAGAAAGCGGCTTCTTGAAACTTCTGCAACGTCCACTGCTCTTGATATCGCTCGTCCTCTGGCCATGATCTTAACCTCTCCAGCGCCGCTGTTGAACTGGGTGACCACCGCCAATACGTAGTTCATCACTGGTTTGTTGCCGACGAATACCACATCATCTTCTGCCATGTACCATCACCACTTTGGAACTAACAGCTCTGAGATCGTTCTTGTTAGGGATCATTTACTACATAAAGTTAATGATTTGGTCAGAGATATCTCCCCCTCGCCTCGATCTCCCTGACCCGCTTTAAAACCTCTCCGGCCCTGGTGTAGGTTTTGGCGTAACCCCGCAAGAAGGCCTCGACCAGCTCATCGGGGCGGTCGTGGGTGCTCTCGACTGTCTGGAAAAATACGTGGACATCCACCCCCTGGGCCTCGAGCCCCTTGTCGTGGAAGGCGAGGCCGAAGTCTATGAAGTAGATCTTGTCCCCCTTCAGAATCATGTTGGAGGTGGTGAGGTCGCCGTGGACTATCCCGCAGGCGTGGAGCCTTCCCACCAGCTCCCCGACCCTCTCGGACAGATCCGGATCGATCACCTCCTTCAGCTTCGTCCCATCGACGTGCTCCATGGTGAGGCTGAACCGGTCGACGTCCAGGACTATCGGCGTCGGAACCCCGCACCTCCTGGCCTCGGAGATGATCCGAGACTCCATCACCGTCCTCTCCCGTCTGATCTTCTCGTCGAGGGCCCGGACCCTGTACCCCTTCGGCAGCCTCACCTTCGTCACCCTGCCCCCATCCCTGGTTATCACCGCCTCCGCGCCTCGACCTATCTCCTCGGCCAGATCTTTCACCCCCTCAGCGCCTTCCAGGCCTCGACCAGCCCCAGGCAGCCTGCGATCATCATGTCCCCGCCCGGGGCCGCCGAGATCACGGGCCCCAACTTTTCGAGGATGCCGGACTCGGTGAACTTCTCCCTGTTCGGACCCGTCACCACCACAGACCCGATCTTCTCGGCTCCCGGGGCCTCCACCACGACCGCGCCGTGGCCTCCGTCCTCGAAGACCTCGCGGTTCGTGATCGTCCCCTCGCAGAGCCTCTCGCTGAACCGGAGGAGATCGCCAGCCGTCAGGGACGAGGTGTGGTGCTCGAAGAGGGCGGTGATCCTCCCTTCGGCCACCACCGCCCCGATGGTGTGGCCGTTTCCGGCGTTCAATACCAGGGCGGGCTCCGCGGATCGGGGATCGAGAAGGGCGCCGAAGATCGCGGCAGGGCCGGTGTCCATGATCATCGAGCGAAGGCCGGAGCTGTCCAGCATCTCCTTTGCGGCTCTCATCCGATTGAAGAGGGGCGGAGGGTCGAGGTGGACGAAAGACCGGAGCTCCCCCCCCGAGTAGAGGGCCTTCGCCATCTCCTCCATCCTCACCATCCGATTGCTCCTGTCGGGCGAATAGCCGTGGTCCTGGACGGCGACGGCCGCGTCCTTTGGCATATCAAGGCCGAACCTCTCAAAGGTCGACTTCAAGGCCGAAAGGTCGAGGTCCCCCATCACCACCACCTCGGCCTGGAGGGGCGCCTCCTCAGATATCACGACCCCCATCTCCCTGACCCGCTCCAGGTCGTCGTTGAAGGTCAGGGCCGCCTTTGGGGATGCGAATACCCTCAGGCCGGCCATGATCTGCCGTTTCGCCGCCCGGGTGGAGGCCCCGCCCCCCATCGTCGTTCCGGTGAGCGCGACGTCTCTTCCCCTGTGCCTCACCCCATCGATCTGCCTCCCCACGATCACCGCCATGCTCGGCATCACCATCTTGGCCGAGTTCTCGAGAGGCAGCCCCTCCTCGCGGAGGAGGATGTCCTGGGTTCCCGCGCCCACGTCCATCGCCAGAAGCGCCATGGAAGGCAAGAATCGGCCTTCTGAGATAAAACCGTTGGGCATGGTGATAAGAGCTATATCCTTTCGGAACGAATGATGGATAATGATCATCGATGTCGTGGTCGTGAGCACCTCAAGGCACCAGATGTTCGGGTCTGTGGGAAACCCGGAGGTGGCCGAGGACCTCTCAGGGCGGGAGATACTGGACCGGATCTGTGCCGCCGGCCGAGATTATTCATATCGGCTCGTTCCGGACGGGGTGGAGGCGGTGAGGGGGGCGATCCTGGCATCGGAGGGCGATGTCGTCGTCCTCTGTGGCGGCACGGGTCTCGCCCCCAAGGACCTGACGATCGAGGCGGCAGAGCCCCTCTTCGATAAGATGATCCCCGGATTTGGGGAGTTCTTCAGGCTGAAGAGCCTCGAGGAGGTGGGGACGAGGGCGATGCTCACCAGGGCCTCAGCCGGGATAGTCCGGGGCGTTCCCGTCTTCTGCCTTCCGGGCTCGCCCTCGGCGGCCCGGCTGGGGATAGATCTTATCCTGGCCGAGATCGATCACATGCGCCACCACATATCAGAATGACAAAATTATAATACGTTTTGAATTCGAGAGAAAACGATGCAGTGATCCTTTTATAGAGGGAATATCTTTAATAAGAACGGCAATCTGCCGCGGAGGTGACTAGCATGGAAACAGAGATTCCGGTGCGGGACATAATGGCCCGGCCTGTGATCACCATCGACTCCGAGGTTGATGTGATGAAGGCTGCAAAGAAGATGTTCTCCGCAAACGTGGGCAGCTTGATCGTGATTCACAACGACCGGGCGATGGGGATCATAACCGAAAGAGATCTGGTCGGAAAGATAGTGGCCAGGGCCGCAGACCCAAAGGGGGTAAAGGTGGGCGAGGTGATGTCCTCGCCCCTGATCACAGTAGATCCTGACATCAGCTTGAGCGACGCCGCCATAAAGATGCTCAAATCCGGAGTTAAGAGGCTTCCGGTTATATCGGGCGAGGGGATGCTGGTGGGCATAATCACCGATACCGACCTCGTCTCCGGATCGGCCTCTATCGGCATGGGGGAGATCCTCAGCCACCTCATAGAGATGCATCGTGACAGCGTCCATTTCGAGGAGCAGAGAGAGACGATAAGGGGGATCTGCGAGCGGTGTGGCCAGATCTCCGACTCTCTGGAAGCGGTCAATGGCGAGCTTCTCTGCTGGAGCTGCAGGGACGGGAACAAATGAGAGTTCTGGAATTTCCAGGACTTGAACAGGAGGGATCAAAATGGGAAGTTTAGTTGGAGAGATCATGTCAAAGGACCCAGTCAGCGTGGGTGAAGGCGACTTTGTGACCCGGGCGCGGCAGCTGATACGGGACAACCAGCTGCGAGGCTTGCCGATTCTCAACAGCCAGGGACACGTCGTTGGGATCGTCACCGACCGGGATATGCTGAAGATATCGTCGACCCGCTCGAATGTAACCGTCTCCGGCTTCTCCGTGGAGGCTCCCCTGGTCACCCCTGAAACGGATATCGTCGAGGCGGCGAAGCTGCTATTATCGGCCAATTACGCGATACTGCCCGTGGTCCCCTCTTCGGAGGACCGTCGCCTCGTGGGCGTGGTCAGCCCCCTCGACATATTCAAGAAGATCGAACCTGAGAAGCTGGCCGACAGAAAGGTCGAAGATGTGATGAACGTCCAGATCAAGACCTGCAGCCCCCAGGACTCTGTGACCAGGGTCTGGGACGGGATGCTCGACTCCGACTTCACGGGGATGCCGGTGGTGGATGAGAAGGGCAAACCTCTCGGAATGATCACCCGCTTCGACATTCTGAAGACTGGCGGAGCCCGTATAGGAAAAGACACAAAGGACGTAATGAAAGTGGAAAAATTGATGAGCACGCCCCTATACGCCATAGGCCCAGAGGCGAGCCTTCGCAACGCCGCAAAGACGATGCACGATCGCGATATCGGCAGGATATCCGTGGTTGGCGACGGCAAGCTCGTCGGAATAATCGACAGATACGACATTATCAAATCCATCTTTGGTGAGGGACGATGAAGAGACCATCAGAGGATCGGAAGATCAGGATGCCAGGAGCGATGGACAGGGGACCGGTCCAGTTCGATTCTAGAGCCGCCAAGCGTGCAGGAGACGTTCTCGCCATTGCGACCTCAGAGGTGGTGACGGCACCGCCTACCACCACCATCATCGGTGCCATCAAGATAATGACCTCTTACGGTTTCGGGAGGCTGCCGATAGCCGATGCCGGAACCGGTCGGCTCCTCGGTTTCGTCACCGGTGTCGACGTCGTCGACTTCCTCGGCGGCGGCATAAGGCACAACCTGCTGAAAAAGCGGTATGAGGGAAACATCCTCTCAGCTGTCAA
Source organism: Methanocrinis sp. (assembly GCF_049974945.1). NCBI lineage: Archaea > Methanobacteriati > Methanobacteriota > Methanomicrobia > Methanotrichales > Methanotrichaceae > Methanocrinis > Methanocrinis sp. The sequence continues at coordinate 6,705 of NZ_JBNGCU010000077.1, forward strand.
CGCCGATATCAGAGAGATCATGAGCCCCAAGCTAATATCCATCGGCGAGAAGTCCTCCGTCGAAGACGCCCTAAAGTTGATGTACGAGAAGAACGTGGGCGGTCTGCCCGTGGTGGACGAGGATAACAGAATAAGGGCACTGATAACAGAACATGACTTCGCAAAGCTGGTGGCTGGGGTGAACACCAGCATCAAGGTCGAGGAGTTCATGAGCCCGAACGTAATCACCGCCAACGGGCAGATGTCGATCGAGAAGACCACCAGAATGATGGTTCAGCAGGGCGGTTTCCGAAAGCTCCCCGTGGTTCAGGACTCCCTCCTGATGGGAATGGTCACAGCCTCCGACATCATGAGGTACCTGGGATCCGGCGAGGCTTTCGGGAAGGTGGTGACCGGCGACATCGGAGAGGTGATGAGCCAGCCGATAAAGATCCTGGTCCGAAGAGACCTGGTATCCACGGAGAAGGAGATGGATCTCGGCGGGGCGGCAGAGATGATGATGGAGAACGGCGTCGGTGCTCTGCCGGTCATGGAGAACGGATCACTGGTGGGAATCATCACCAAAAGAGACTTCATCAGAGCATTTGCCGAGGAGAAACGAGGGATCATACCATGAGCAAGGTAAAGGATTACATGCAATCTCCCGTCTACGTCATCGAGAAGGAAGAGCCTGTGCAGCGGGCGAGAAACCTGATGCTTAAGCACTACATCAGCAGGCTTCTCGTTATGGACGGCGACAGGCTGGCGGGAATTGTCACCAAGCACGATATATCACATCGGCTGGGCCAGGCCGCTCCGGAGTGGCGGAGGCGGCCGATCAGCAAAGTCCCCGTGAGGCTGGTGATGACCGAGCGGCCCATCACCATCTATCCCGGGGCTACCGTAGAGCAGGCAGCGGAGATCATGGACGAGAACGGGATAGACGGCCTGCCTGTGGAGAGGGATGAGGGAGAGATCGTGGGGATCATAACCTCAAGAGACCTCATCTCCTACTTCGTCGAGATGAACCCTGACTCCAAGGTGGGCGACCTGATGGCCCAGGGCGTCGTCAGCGTCCACAGGCACCACACCCTCGATCACGTATTGGAGGAGATGGTCGAGAACGGCGTCGATCGGGTCGTGGTCTGCGAGGACAACGCCACCCCCGTCGGGGTGATAACCCACACCAACCTCGCCATCTCGGGAATCTCCAACTCAAAAGATGAGATGAAGAGCAAGAACATCAAGATGGCGAGGAAGGAGAACACTGCCGGAAGGAAGGGGTACAGGTACGTAAAGGAGGTTCCCATGGTGGCCGAGGACATAATGTCCTACCCGATAATGTTTACCAACCCCAACGTCGGAGCCGTGGACGCCGCCAAGATCCTCCTCGATAAGGAGATCTGCGGTCTTCCTGTGGTGGACGATGAGAAGGTGGTGGGGTTCTTCTCGACCCGCGATATAACCGCTGAAGTGGCGAGGTGGTCTTAAAAATGTCAGTAAAGGAGATAATGTCGACGCCGGTGACTATAGACAAGTCGGAGAGG